>JAYEHB010000594.1:0-10948 GCA_034659375.1 Thermodesulfobacteriota bacterium | reverse complement strand
TCCGGCCATGCCGGTTATATGAAAGTCCGTCCAACCATTTACAATGATAGACTTTCTAAATTTGTTGTGGCCGATTAGAATAACCATGTTCCGGCCATGCCGGTTATATAAAAGGTAAAATGGAGAGTATCTTATGGCAAAGGAAGAACCAATAAAGGTTGAGGGAACGGTGCTTGAAACATTACCCAATGCCATGTTTAAGGTTGAGCTGGAAAACAAGCATCAGTTTATTGCACATATTTCAGGCAAGATGAGAATGCATTTTATTAAAATTCTACCTGGTGATAAGGTAAGTGTTGAGTTGTCACCTTATGATTTGACCAGGGGCCGTATTACTTATCGTTATAAATAGAGTAACCGTTCACAGGTAGTTGATCTCAAACACCTGTAAGCAGCCGAATTGTAAGCGTTTACTTCGGTGCTGCAGATGCAATGCCCGGGCACGCAGACGTATTCATGTACTTTACGTGCCCGATTATGCAAGGTGCAGTGCCTGTGAACGCTTATCGTTATAAATAGTTTTATCAGGAGTACATTAACATGAAAGTCAGAGCATCTGTTAAAAAGATTTGCAAGGATTGTAAAGTTATAAAGAGACGTGGAGTCATCAGGGTGATATGTATTAATAAACGTCATAATCAAAGGCAGGGATAGGGGGATATTAGCGTGGCAAGAATTGCAGGTGTAGATTTACCAAGAAACAAGCATATAGAAATCGCTCTAACCCATATTTATGGTATTGGAAGAAACCGATCAAGAGACATTCTTACCAAAGCTGGAATTGATCTCTCTGTTAAATCCGGGGAGCTTTCTGATGAGCAGGTTAATGAGATCAGAAAAGTTCTTGACAGTGATTACAAGGTTGAAGGTGAACTTAGATCTGAAGTCTCAATGAATATTAAAAGACTTATGGATCTAGGCTGTTACCGTGGTCTTCGTCATCGAAAATCCCTGCCGTGTCGTGGTCAGAGAACCAGCACAAATGCAAGAACCCGGAAAGGTCCTAAACGGGCAGCTGTTAAGAAGAAAAAGTAAGTCCGGGAGGATTATAACGGATAATCAGGAGAGATTATAAATCATGGCGAAAAAGAGTAAAAAGAGTATTTCAAAAAAAAGAGTTAAAAAGAATATATCAACCGGGGTTGTTCATATTCAGTCAACCTTTAATAATACAATTGTAACCATTACTGATGAAGTTGGGAATACAATTGCATGGTCCAGTTCCGGAATACAGGGTTTTAAAGGTTCCAGGAAGAGCACACCTTTTGCTGCAAAACTTGCTGCTGAAGATGCAGGAAGTAAAGCAATGGAACATGGCATGAAGAATGTCAGTGTATATGTAAAAGGACCTGGTGCTGGAAGGGAGTCAGCTTTAAGAGCACTTCATGCCCAGGGTTTTAATGTTTCAATGATAAAAGATGTTACCCCGGTTCCTCATAACGGATGCCGTCCACCAAAGAGAAGAAGGGTTTAGTCTTAAGTTAACAGTAAGAGCCTTTGGAGTTAAGCTCCAGGTTGAAAAACTGAAAAAAGGAGGAATACGTTGTCACGTTATAGAGGTTCTGTTTGCCGCCAATGCAGACGTGAAAATATGAAGCTTTTTTTAAAGGGAGACAGGTGCTTTTCTGACAAATGCAGTTTTGACAGAAGAGGATATCCCCCTGGACAGCATGGTCAGAGAAGAAGTAAGCTTTCCGATTATGGAATACAGCTGAGGGAAAAGCAGAAAGTCAGAAGAATATATGGCATTTCTGAAAAACAGTTCAGGATTGTATTTAAAAAGGCTGATCAGAAAAAAGGTATTACAGGTACAAATCTGTTAACTTTTCTTGAGAGACGTCTTGATAACGTTGTGTTCAGGCTTGGATTTACAAGCTCAAGAACCCAGGGACGTCATTTTGTAAAGCATAATCATTTTACAGTAAATGGTAAAAAGGTTAATATCCCCTCATATTTGATTGAGAGTGGTGATGTTGTAGCACTCAAGGAGAAAAGCAGGCAGGTTCAGGTTATCACAGATTCGCTGGATACTATTGTCCGGCGTGGAGTTCCCCAGTGGCTTGAACTTGACAAAGATGGCTTTAAAGGAACAGTAAAAGGGATACCAGGTCGTGATGATATCACCCTGCCCATACAGGAACAGCTGATTGTAGAGCTCTATTCAAAATAGATGAGTTACAGTTTGTCCTTAAGATTTATATGAAAGTCCGGGCAAACCAGGAGTGTAACTTTCATCATTTGTTGTGTGCAGACTTAGACCACCAAGGCTGCCCATGGCAGTTATATCAGGAGATAAACAATGTCATCAGATGAACTTGTATATATGAACTGGCGTAAGATGATCAGTCCGGAAAAGGTTGTAGTTACTACATCCTCAACATACGGTAAATTTGTATGTGAACCGCTTGAAAGGGGATTTGGGATAACAATTGGAAATTCTCTCAGACGTATTATTCTCTCATCTCTCTACGGTGCAGCAATAGTATCTGTGAAATTTGATGATGCACTTCATGAATACAGTGTAATATCTGATATCAGAGAAGATGTGTCAGAAATAATAATGAATCTGAAAGAGGTAAAGCTCAAGGTTGATGACCCTGAAGAGAGGGTCATGACTCTTTTGGTACAAGGCGAAAAAAATGTAACTGCTGCTGATCTTGTCAGCCAGGATGGAAGAGTTGAAATTCTTAATCCTGAACAACCCATTGCAACACTTTCCAAAAACGGAGAATTGAATATGACCATGCTGGTTAAGACCGGCACAGGTTATTCTCTGGCAGCAGCCAATAAGGATGACGAATCCCCTTTGGGGACAATTCCCATTGACAGTGTTTTTTCTCCCATAAAGCGTGTGAAATATGTGGTTGGAACCTCCCGGGTCGGTCAGAAAGCAGACTATGATAAACTTACCATGGAAGTCTGGACCGATGGCAGTGTAACGCCTGAGGATTCCATTGCATTTGCTGCGAAAATATTAAAAGAGCAGATGGATCCATTTATTAATTTTGATGAAGAGATTGAACCTGAGCAGGAAGAGAGAGAGGGTGAAAGTATAGATAATGCATTTAACGATAATCTTTACAGAAGTGTTGATGAACTTGAACTTTCTGTGAGAAGTGCTAACTGCCTTAAAAATGCACAAATACTCAAACTATACCAGCTTGTTCAGAAGACAGATAATGAAATGCTCAAAACAAAGAACTTTGGAAGAAAATCATTAAATGAGATCAAAGAAGTCTTAAGTTCCATGGATCTCACCCTGGGCATGGATCTTGATGGATTTGAGCCTCCGGATGAGGAGTACAATAATGAAGGAGAGTAAATTTTCCCATGAGACATAGAAAATCAGGTGCAAAACTTAATCGTACTTCAAGCCACAGAAAGGCCATGTTTAGAAATATGGTAACTTCTCTGTTCAAGCATGATAGAATAAAAACAACAGACGCAAAAGCCAAGGAGTTAAGGAAGCTTGCAGATAAAATGGTAACCCTTGCAAAAAGGGGTGATCTCCATGCAAGGAGACAGGCTTTTGCTGTGATCAGGGAAAAAGATGTGGTTCATCAGCTTTTTAACGATGCTGCTGAGAAATTTGGAAGCAGAGCGGGCGGTTATACCAGGATAATTAAACTTGGCCCAAGATCAGGCGATGCTGCCTCCATGTCAATGATTGAGTTGATTTTAGAATAGTTTGCTGGAAGCCTACCCCTGAGCAGCATATGATTTTGAGGGGCTAACCGAATATTTTATATGAAAGTCCTGGCAAACCAGGAGTGTAACTTTCATCATTTGAGTTTCAGATAAAAACAAAAGAGGCTCTGACTTGTTATTTTATAAGTCAGAGCCTTTTTTTGTTGTTTTGTAAGAATTTTTTCTTGTTGCAAACTCTAATTATCCATTTACAATAAGTTTGCTCGATTTTGTGTGCAAGTACTGCGGAGTTCGAAAAACCTGATCCAAAAGAGATAAATTCAGGATTTGGCCTGGATTTTTTTAAGTTTTTCTTTTGCCTGATAGAGTCTTTTGTCAGCTTTTTTTAAAAGGCCGGCAGCTGAGTCGATCTTTTTTTCAAGGGCTGATGCAATTCCATAGCTTAAGTTTATATTGAACTGGGAATCATTGGTTTTTACAGGGGTTTTTGCAAGATAATCTATCACTCTTTTGATATACTGTTCTGCATTATTTTGATCTGTGGATGGAAGGATTATGACAAATTCATCCCCTGCAAATCTTGCAGTAATATCCATATCACGCTTTACATTAAAGAGTATGCCGGCAACATGAATAAGTGCGGCATCTCCCTGGTCATGGCCATAGGAATCATTGATTGATTTAAAATCATCAAGATCAAGAAAAATTACGGAAAGGTCAGTAGAGTATCGTTTTGAACGCTGGAATTCCCTTTTAAGAATTTTTTCCATAACCCTTCTATTTAAAAGTCCGGTAAGCGGATCATGATAAGCCAGGTATTCTAACTGCTCGTGGGCTGTTACATTGGAAAGACAGATGGATATTTTCAGGGCAAGACGTTCTAACAACTGTGTGTCAATGCCGGGGGCATACCTCTGGCTGTTTATATCGCCCTGGTTTAAACTTCCAATGGTTTCTCCATCCAGAAAGATGGGAGTCAACGCTATAGAACCTATATTGAACTGAGAATCAGATGGAAAAAGAGGTTTAAACCGCTCTATTTCTTTGTTGGCAAGAATGGTTGTGCTGTTTTTTTCAGTAATCTTGTTGAAATCTTTTTTTGATACAAAGGAAGTGTTTGATTTGAGAGCTTTTGAATCTTTCATGTTTGTAAGGTGATGGCACATGGTACTCTCTGTAATTATGGAGATCCATACATGGGGCACATCAAATGTCTGGCTTACCATTGTGAGCAGAGTTTCAAAAAAATCCTGAAAATTAAGAATTGATATAATGCCTGCTTCTATTTCATGAAATTTTTGAGCTGCTATTTCATTTTTTTCTAATCTGCTGATTACTGAATCTGGAATATTCATATATTGTTTCTCGTCGGTTACAAGTTTATCAGCAAGCCAGGTTTGAAAACATTATCCACCAATTGCTGACATCTGGGCGTTTACCCTGGTGCTGCTGTGTCTCTCAAGGTTGTGGGACAACGGTTTATTGAAAATTACTTTTTTTATAATTTCTTTAAGTTCATTGTCTGAAGCACCTGATCGTAATGGACCAAGAATGTCAGTCTCCTCCTTGTGCAAAAGACAGGGTCTCAGCCTGCCTGTGGATGTGAGCCTCAGCCGGTTGCACTGACTGCAGAAATGGGAGCTCACCGGGGAGATAAATCCAATTTCTCCTAATCCATTCTCAAGCCTGTATCTTTTTGCAGGGCCATCAAATTTTGTACGCTGTACAGGCAAAAGCTTTCCAAGTTTTAGTTCTACTCTTTTTTTTATTTCAGGAATAAGCATCTGCTGGCTCATCTCAACGGCAGAGTTGCCCATGGGCATGTACTCTATGAATCGAACATGAAAAGGGTATTTAAGAGAGAGGCTTGCAAGATCTGCAATCTCATCATCATTGATCTTTTTCATGACCACACAATTAAGCTTAATGGGAGTTATGCCTATTTCATTGGCAGCCATTATTCCCTGCCAGACATCATTAAAATAATCTTTTCCTGTTATATATTTGAATTTGTCAGGGATTAAAGTGTCAAGGCTGATGTTTAATCTCTTAATTCCACAAGTTTCAATCTGCTTTATCTGTTTTTTAAGAAGCACACCATTGGTGGTTACCGCAATATCCCTGATACCGTTTATTAGATAGATGTTTTTAATAAACTTGTAAATTCCCTTTCTGACAAAAGGTTCACCTCCAGTGATTCTAACCTTTGTAATACCAATCCCTGCAGCAATCTCAGTTATTTTAAGAATTTCTTCGTATCTTGCAATTTTGTTGTGGGAAAGAAGAGGAAGGGCATCCTTGGGTACGCAGTATCTGCATGCAAGATTGCATCTGTCGGTTACTGAAATACGAAGATAGTTTATACTACGTCCCATTTTGTCGATATTTTCAGCTTTTGTCGTGGAGGAGAGATATGTCATTTTTTATTTGATTCCTTGATCTGAAGGTCACACGTAAAATAATCTACAATAGCATCAACAAGTCCTGGAATAGTATAATCTTTTGCTGATATTTCAGGTTTTATACCTGAATCTCCAGCAGTCTGGGCAGTAATAGGACCTATGCATGCACAGGTAACCTTTGAGACAAGCTCTTTAAATCTGTTTAACGGAAGCAGGTTTTTAAAATTCTTTACTGTGGAGGAGCTGGTAAATGTTACCATGTCAATTTTCTGATTTTCAAGAAGTTCAATAAGATTTTTTTTACCCTCTGTAACTTGTTCTGTTTCATATGCCGAGAGATCAAAAACATCTGCCCCCATTTTTTTAAGTTCTTCCGGTAAAACTGATCTTGCCTTTTTTGCCCTTGGCAAGAGGATTTTTTTGTTTTTTATTTCAATGTTTGAAAAGGCTTTAACAATAGATTCTGCTCTGTATGTTTCAGGAAGGATATCACTGCATATACCAAACTCCATGAGCTTGTCCCTGGTTGCAGGTCCGATGCAGGCAAATTTTAAGTGTCCAAGCACCCTTACATCCTTTTTTGCGGCAAACAGTGTGTCAAAAAAGAACTTAACTCCATTGACGCTTGTGAAAATAAGCCAGTCATAGGAGTCTATCTCTTTGATACTTTTTTCAAGGGGTGTTCTATTCCTGGGAGGAACTATTTTAATTGTCGGGGTTTCAATGCATTGCGCACCCAACTCTTCAAGTTTTGTAACAAGGTTGCTTGCCTGGTTTCTTGCCCTGGTTACAACGATTGTTTTTCCTAAGAGCGGCTTTGCTTCAAACCATTTCATTTTATCCCGCAGGGAGACAACCTCTCCCACAACAATAACTGCAGGCGGCTTTAGGCCGGTTTTTTTAACTTCTTCCACAATATTGTCAAGCCTGCCGGATACAGTCTCTTGTTTTGAAGTGGTTCCCCATCTTATAAGAGCCACAGGAGTTTTTGGAGATTTACCGTGTTTGATCAGGTTTTTTGTTATGGATGGCAGATTTTTTACGCCCATTAAAAATACAAGTGTGCTGCCGCTTTTTGCAAAACTCTCCCAATTGATGCTGGATTCCTCTTTTAAAGGATTTTCATGCCCGGTTATCAGGGATACCGATGAAGTATATTCCCTGTGAGTGAGTGGAATTCCTGCGTATGCAGGAGCTGCAATGGCCGAGGTGACTCCTGGAATAATTTCAAACTCAATGCCAAGGTCAATAAGAGTTTCTGCCTCTTCTCCACCACGACCGAAAATAAAAGGATCTCCACCCTTGAGTCTTGCAACCACAAGACCGCTGTCAGCTTTGCCGGCTATAAGAGCGTTGATTTTATCCTGGGTAAGGGTGTGGTCTCCGCCTTTTTTCCCAACATATATAATTTCAGAGTTCTTTTTTGCATATTTCAGTAAAGACGGAGCGGCAAGATAATCATATACAACAACATCGGCTTTTTTAATACATTCCATTGCCTTAATGGTTAACAGCCCCGGGTCGCCAGGTCCTGCACCAATAAGATATACTTTACCTTTCTCTTTATTCATAAAAACCTTCAAGTATGCCCAATGCTTTTAGCTTGGGAAACATTTAATAAAACCGGCATGGCCGGAGCATCGTTATTCTCATTGGCCACAACAAAAATAGAAAGTCTATGATTACAGTCGTTTGCATGGACTTTCATAAAAAAATTTAAATATCCAAATTTTCAAGTATCTCTCTGGCACCATTGGCAAGAAGCAGATCTGCCAGTTTGATTCCTCTTGCTTGAGTTGAAGAAAAATCACCTGTGAGGCTTCTTTTAATAATATGTTCCCCGTTTTCCGATGCAACAAGCCCTGTTAAGGTCACACTGTTTTTTTCAAGTTTTCCAAAACAGGCAACAGGAATGTGGCAGGAGCCTTCAAGACGTTTAAGAAACGAACGTTCACCAGACACCGTTATTCTGGTTTCAAGGTGATCAAGACTTTTAAGAACAGGTTCTATTTCTTTGTCATTTTCCCGTGATTCAATGCAGAGAGCACCCTGGCCGCAGGCTGGCAGCATTAGATTTTCGTCAAAACACTCGGTTATTTTATCTGCCATGCCAAGCCGGTTAAGCCCTGCTGCAGCAAGGAGTATTGCATCAAATTCTCCTGATGCAAGTTTTTTAAGTCTTGTATCAAGGTTGCCTCGGATTGATTCTGTGATAAAATCAGGCCTTGCATGTTTAATCTGTGAAGCCCTTCTCATACTGCTTGTTCCGATTTTTGAGCCTGCCGGTAATTTGGCAAGGGGGATTCTATTCCTTGAGATCAGTGCATCAAAGGGATTTTCTCGAACTGGAACAGCACCGATTACAAGGCCTTCCGGCAGCTCTCCCGGCATGTCTTTCATGCTGTGAACTGCAAGGTCAATGGTTTTTTCAAAAAGTGCGTTTTCAATCTCTTTTACAAAGAGACCTTTGCCGCCAATCATGGCTAAAGGCCGATCTGTTATTCTGTCTCCAGTGGTTTTGATTGTAACAATTTCCACCTGGATATCAGGGAAGTTCCGCTCAATTTCAGATTTTACCCAGTTGGTCTGCCACAGTGCAAGTTTACTGCCTCTTGTACCTATTTGTATTTTTTTTGTCATCTTTTTTTATCCGCTTGTGCATGTAGAGCAGTTTGTTGCAGAGCATCCGCTGCATGCAGAAGAAAAACTACTGGATGAGCTGGTTTGACCTGTATCTCCCTGGCCCGGGGATTTAGTTTTAAAACCGCATGCTGAGAGCAGTCTTTCAAGGTCTGTACTCTGGCAGGATGGGCAGACGCCGGTCTCCTGACCTAAAATAAGGGTTTCAAAGCTGTTTTTACAACTATTACATTTAAATTCATATATCGGCATTTTTTTTCCTTAATTTTATTAGAACAACATATAAACAACAACTTTGCAATCTACCATTGTTTTGCAGCTTTTGCAAGCTTTTGCCTTATGAAATCTGCACAACAATGATCACCATTGTTACGGTTGTTATGCAATTTTTTTACATTTTTCATGATTGTATTTGCCAAACTCACAATATACCTCTTCAATTTCAGATATTGTTAAATTTCTAATTTTTCTATGACCCCGGCGGCTATTAAGGGAATAAGGATCTCATGGTGGCCCACAATGCTGTATCCTTTGCCTCCTTTCATGGTTGGGCGGTTAACAACATTGGTCATTGGTCTGTAATGCTGAATAAAATCAAGGTTTACGGTTGTGAAATTTTCAGGGGTATGTCCAAGGTTTCTTGCAAGGGTTAAAGCCTTTAAAAAGATTTCAGGAAGTATTACAGCAGAGCCGGCATTGATAAAAACACCTTTTTCAAGCTCAGCAATTTTTGACGCAAAGATTCTGAAATCCAGGTGGGATGCAGCACCACAGGCTCCAGGGTCAAAATCCGGGTGCATGTGGATAATATCAGTTCCCATGGCTACATGGACAGTGACTGGAAGATCAAGGGCTGCTCCTGCGGCAGTCAGACTTATATCTCTAAAGGGAAATTTCTCTTTATTGATCATCTCACCAACAGCTCTTCCAAGGCCCTTTGATTCTTTTATACTGTTTTTTATTGCCTTTGAAAGAAAGAGTGAAGTCTCTTCTGCCATGCCAAAAGCACCATCTCCAATGGATGCTGCCACATCTTCAGATGTCTTGCCGGTCATGGCAACCTCAAGGTCATGGATAATACCTGCCCCGTTCATGGAGAGCATTGTTATGATTTTTTTCTTCATAAGATCTGTGACAATGGGATTAAGACCCACCTTTATGACATGGGCTCCCATGGCAAAACAGACCTGTCTGCGATTTTTTGCAGCAGTTTCAATGGCAGAAATTACTGATATCAGATCATCGGCTGCCAGAATGGAGGAGAGGCTTTTTAAAAATGATGAAAATGTCTGTTTTGCCTTCCAGGGTTTTGCAAAATCATCTATAGAAACTTTGCTTTTTCTGTTCAGAACAGAGTATGTTGTTATTTTTGAAAGATCCAGGGGTTTGATTGTGTCAGTCATTAAAAATCATCCTCTCTGTAAGGTCGCATAAAATATGGGCAAGGGTTATGTGGCTCTCCTGGATACGTGCAGTTGTTTTTGAATCAACACAAAATGCAATGTCAACGATCTCTTTTAGCTGACCTTTGTTTCCTGAAAAGCCAATTGTCTTAAGCCCCATGGATTTTGCTTCCATGGCAGCTTTTATCACATTGCAAGAATTTCCGCTGGTTGTTATTCCAATGGCAACATCCCCTTTTTTCCCCAGGGCCTGTATCTGTTTAAGGAAAATATCATCAAATGAATAGTCATTGCCAATACTTGTTAATACTGATGTATCAGTTGTAAGGGAAAGGGCTGCCAGGGGAGGGCGCTCCATCTGAAACCTGTTTATGAATTCTGCTGCAATATGCTGGGCATCAGCAGCACTGCCTCCATTTCCAAATAAAAGTATTTTATTGCCGTTTTTCAGGGCTTTTACCAGTAATTCTGCTCCCTGTTCTATTAGTGCCAGGTTTTTACTTATAAAGTCATGTTTAACCTTTATGCTCTGTTCAAGAGTCTCAATAATCACCTGTTTCATTACATCACCTCTGGTTTATGGAGCTTTTGAAACTCTTTAGCTTTTTTAAATTCAATGTCGGCAAGATCATTTCTATTCTGTTTTACGTAAATATTTCCAAGGCGTGACCTGAACAGAGGGTTGTCAGGCTCTATCATTATACTCTCCTTTGCAAATGTCAGTGCTATATCAAGGTTGCTGTTTTGAATTTCATAGGTCAGTGCAAGTCCGGACAGGGCTCCTGCATCCGAAGGGTTGAGTTTGACGGCTTTTCTATATTCAGTCTCTGCTTTTTCAGGTTCCTGTTGTGCAAT
>JAYEHB010000593.1:0-3632 GCA_034659375.1 Thermodesulfobacteriota bacterium | reverse complement strand
AAGAGACATCTTTTTTTTTACTTTCCCGGTCTCTCTATCCGTTGCAAGCATTAGATTTAAAATTCATATAACCGGCATGGCCGGAGCATGGTTATTCTCATCGGCCACAACAAAGAATGAAACTCCATGATTTTAAATGGTTAAACGGAGTTTCACATAAAATACCAGGAGGTTCCACATGATAAAAAACAACACCCGGGAATCAAGAAGAAGCGGCCACCCCATGCTTTCATCCCTTTCACCTGCCAAGGCAAAAAAAGGAAAGCTGGTCTCTTCAGAAGAGGCTGTCCAGCTCATCAGAGATGGTGATACCATTGCAACCGGGGGTTTTGTGGGGATAGGTTTTCCTGAACAGATAGCAATTGATCTTGAAAAATATTTTCTAAGAACAGGCAAACCCAGGGACTTAACCCTGCTATATGCTGCCGGTCAGGGAGACGGAAAGGAAAGAGGACTCAACCATTTTGGACATGAAGGCCTTGTTAAACGGGTCATTGGCGGCCACTGGGGGCTTGTTCCAAAACTTCAGAAACTTGCAATTGATAACAAAATCATCTCCTACAACCTTCCCCAGGGAGTGATATCCCACATGTACAGGGATATTGCCGCAGGAAAACCCCGCACAATCACAACTGTGGGGCTTGGCACCTTTGTTGATCCCAGAAACCAGGGTGGAAAAATCAATAATCTTACAACTGAGGATATTGTTGAGCTCATGGAGTTTGACGGCAAAGAGTACATGGCTTATAAGACACTTCCCGTGGATATAGCACTGCTAAGGGGAACCACTGCAGATACAGATGGAAATATCACCATGGAAAAAGAGGCTCTGTTCCTTGAATCCCTTGCCATTGCAACAGCTGCAAGAAATTCTGGAGGCTTTGTAATTGTTCAGGTGGAACGTATTGCAGAAAAAGGCACATTAAATGCCAGAAATGTTAAAATTCCAGGCATTATGGTTGACTGTGTTATCCTGTCAAAGCCTGAAAACCACCACCAGACCTTTGCTGAAATCTACAACCCCTCTTTTAGCAGCGAAATAAAAATCCCCATGCAGTCCATTAAACCCATGGAGATGAATGAGAGAAAAATCATAGCCAGGAGAGCTGCATTTGAACTTGATGCCAACAGTATTGTAAACCTTGGCATAGGCATGCCTGAGGGTCTTTCAAGCATTGCCAATGAAGAGAAAATCCTTGATTTTATAACACTGACTGCAGAGCCGGGAGTGATTGGGGGACTTCCGGCAGGTGGTCTGAATTTTGGTGCTGCCATCAATACAGATGCTCTGATTGACCAGCCATCACAATTTGATTTTTACGATGGAGGAGGACTTGACATGGCTTTTCTGGGGCTTGCCCAGTCCGATGCGCAGGGAAATCTCAATGTAAGCAAATTCGGCCCTAAACTTGCCGGTGCCGGTGGCTTTATCAACATAAGCCAGAATGCAAAAAAAGTGATTTTTGTTGGAACATTTACTGCCGGAGGGCTTAAAATTGATTTAAAAAACGGAAAACTCTCAATTGTGCAGGAAGGTAAGGTAAAAAAATTTTTAAAGCAGGTGGAACAGGTCACATTCAGCGGGAAATATGCTGTTTCCAAAAACCAGCCTGTTCTATTTGTCACAGAGCGATGTGTATTCTCCCTGACACCGGAAGGTATGGAGCTCATTGAAATAGCCCCGGGCATTGATATTGAAAAGGATATTCTCTCTCAAATGGATTTTAAACCTGTTATCAACCAACACCCGGCACTTATGGATGAAAGGATATTCAAACCCCAACCCATGGGGCTAAAGGAGGATATTCTTGAATTATCCCTTGATCAACGACTCTCCTACAATCAAGAGGAGAATCTCTTTTTTGTCAATTTTGAAGGCTATTCCATTAAAAACAATGATGAGATAAGAGAGGTTGAAACTGCAGTGGAAAAAATCCTGTCTACCCTGGATCATAAGGTTTACACCATTGTCAACTATGACAATTTTTCAATCCATTCAGAGCTCCTTGATGAATACACAGCCATGGTTAAATCCCTTGTGGAGAGATTCTATTCCAGTGTAACACGCTACACTACCAGTGCTTTTTACCGAATGAAAATAGGGGATGCATTAAAAAAAAGAGATGTGGCTCCACATATTTACGGAACCCGGGAAGAGGCTGATAAAGCACTGAAAAATATTTAAAAGCCATGATAATCTGGGCCAACATCTCTTTTTACCCAGCCATTTTAAAAAAGAGATCACCATATAACCGGCATGGCCGGAGCATGGTTATTCTCATCAGACACAACAAAGAATGAAAGTCTATGATTACAGTTGTTTGGACGGACTTTCATATAAACCGGCATGGCCGGTTATAAAAATCCAGGAGAGTGGAGGAGTGTAGATATTTTGCTACACAAATTTACACTTTTCCCTTTCCCTGCTCCAGGGGGATATTGAATTTTTTAATTTTCCTGTAAAGAAGTGTTCTGTGAATTCCAAGCCTGCGGGCAGCTTCAGCCTTATTATATCCGCTGTTTTCCAGAGCAAATTCAACTGCCTGTTTTTCAGCATTCTGGTGAACAGCACGCAGGGAACCGGAACCAGAGAGTTCATCCCTGTTTTTTTTCTGGTGAATATAAAAAGGAAGATCGTGAAAACGAATAATATCCCCACTAAGCCTTGAAAGGGTTCTTTCAAGAACATTGGCAAGCTCCCTTACATTACCGGGCCATGGATATTCAGACAGAGCCTTTGCCGCTGGTTTTTCAATTCTGACGTTGTAAAGATCTGCTTCCCTGGCCATCTCTTTGAGAAGATGTTTTGCAAGAAGCACAATATCCTCTCTCCTCTCCCTCAGGGGCGGAATCTGAAGGGGAATTACATTTAATCTGTAAAAAAGATCACTTCTAAAACTTCCTGTATGCATCATCTCTTCAAGATTCCTGTTGGTTGCAGCAATAAGCCTGAAATCTGATTTTATAACCTTTGTGCCCCCCACACGTTCAAATTCCTTTTCTTCAAGTACCCTCAGTATCTTGGGCTGCATTTCAAGCGGCATATCACCTATCTCATCAAGAAAAATAGTTCCCCTGTGAGCCAGTTCAAATTTACCAGGTTTTCCCCCGGGCTTTGCCCCGGTAAAAACCCCTTTATCATAACCAAAAAGCTCTGACTCCAGCAACTCCTTTGGAATGGCAACACAGTTAATCCTCACAAAAGGATGTATATTTCTGGCACTGGAGTGATGCACAGCCTGGGCAAACAGCTCCTTTCCCGTGCCACTCTCCCCTGAAATCAGAACAGGAAAACTGTTGGAGGTCGCAACAAGAGCTTCATCCTTAAGAGCGAGAATAGCATCACTGTTTCCCATAATGCTGTCAAAGGTATATTTTGTGGAACGCAGGCTTAAAAGCTCCTCTTCATAGAGCTTAACCTTGGATTCAAGTTGACCGATCTTTTTAGCAAGTTTTGCAACCTCTCTGATATCAGAAAACATCACCCTGCCAAACACGGCTATCAAGTTACCATTTTTTTTCACAGGAATACGCTGGACAACAATACTCAGGTCATGAAAAACCACTAAATCTTAATTAAATGTAACAAAATTAAGACATAATAATATTTCTTTATTAAAATGCAAGCACCT
>JAYEHB010000592.1:12946-14546 GCA_034659375.1 Thermodesulfobacteriota bacterium | reverse complement strand
GGATCACGATCAGGCTGTTGACTTACCCAAAACTTATGTAAAGCAAACGCCCGGGGATCTGGAGCCACCATCCGAGCTGGATACCCATCATCACCGATAACTATCTGGCTAAATTTAGGAGCTGACAGCAACCACGACAGGTTCATAACCTCTATTGCCACAAGGTCATCCTCGTCACCTATTTGATCTCGTTCTTTGGCAAAAATATTTGGGGGTACAGTTTTTAAAAGATCAACCATATAACCATTATTATTTGCAACTCGATATTTTTGCTTACCTAAAATATCAAAAGATTTGTCAACTTTGCGAAGAATATCAATAAAATTTTCTGGTTCAGATTTATTATCAATGGCCAGAGTAAGCTTAGAACGGACATCCCAAAGAATGTCCATATCTTGTGTAGCAGTAATCTTTTGATCAAAAAACAGACCTGCAGCCGCTTCGTATGCATACAAAGCATTAGTCCCAATAACCATAAGATGATTCCCAAGAATATTTCTTTGATCAAGCTCCCTTAAGATACTTGTAACCACCCTTGGGACTCTTTGGATCTTTGCAGCTTTGCAGAACCTGGCTTGTTCTTTTAAGCGTATTTTTAATTGTTTAAAACGTTCAGAAATCTGCTTTTTATTTGAATGGAAATGATGATAAATTTTTTCAGTCTTTTCAGTTTTGAGGCCTAAGCCGTTACCGTTTCCATATCTATCAACAGTTTTGAACAAGTATTCTTTATTTTTGGATTTTTTCCAATGCATCCCACCACGATAAGATAATTTTTTTCTATAAACATCCCTGAACGATTCATAAAGTTGAGATGTGTCAATGAAAATTCTGGATTGGTTATCTGTTAACTCTCTCATTATCATAAAAGCTATTCCTTTTAACTGTTTTCCTTCAATTTTCATTTTATACAAAATAAAGGAAAACAGAAAGCACTTTTATAAAATAGTTGACAAAACAATCCTTCAGCAAAGAACTATATGGAAAAATTTGAACTTTCAGGTTTTTTAAGCCCCCTCCTAACAGTACTTGACAAGAATCTTTTCTGACAAATAATTCAAAAATGGAATGATTATGACCGTTGTTGCAAGATAGCTGATTTATATGAGAATAGACTTTTATATGAAAGTCCTGGCAAACTAGGAGTGTAACTTTCATCATTTGTTGTGTGCAGACTTAGACCACCAGGACTGCCCATGGCAGTTATACTATAAGAGCTATTTGGATTTTCAGGAGCTGAGCCCCTCTTTTTTCAAAAGCTCTTTATACCACATTGCAAATTCAAACATGCCCCTGACCTTCTCCTCATTATTGACAACTCCAAGGGCCATGTCAAGGGCTCCCTGGGCAAAAGCATTTGAATATTCCTCATGGTCTGCCTGCTGGAGAAACTCACTGACAAGCTGCTGGGTGGTGCGTTTTGATTGATCGGTTCTGATATCAATGGGATCCTTGGGGGTCTGGATGGGATCCCAGTTTTCATAACCTATTTTCATTATCTGTTTTTGACCCCTTTTGCCCATGCAGTCAAAAATAGCTTTTTTCTTTGCTTCTATCTCTTCAGGTGTAAAATTATCCATCATCAGACTTCAACTCCCAG
>JAYEHB010000592.1:0-12846 GCA_034659375.1 Thermodesulfobacteriota bacterium | reverse complement strand
CAGTTTTCATAACCTATTTTCATTATCTGTTTTTGACCCCTTTTGCCCATGCAGTCAAAAATAGCTTTTTTCTTTGCTTCTATCTCTTCAGGTGTAAAATTATCCATCATCAGACTTCAACTCCCAGGTATTCTTTGTTAAAATTATCCATTAAGCTTCAACCCCCAGGTACTCTTCGTTAAAAATAGTTATCATGGCCGAAGAGACCGGTACCAGCATCTCACACATTTTAACATGTTTTGATTTAAGAGCCTTTGTAAGTTCTGCTGAAATAAGCTGGAGCTGTGAATAGATAGTATCCATATTAACTGTCGGGTACTTTTTACCCTCTTCAAAATTAGTTCTGCCGCAGATATGACTCATACCGGCACTGGAGGTCGGTATCCCGTAAAGCCGGCAGGTTATGGGCCTTGCTTCATAAAGAATACAGAGATTATCCGGCCCAAGCAGAGGACATCGCATTCTTTTTGATGCCATCATGCCCAGTATATCAACCTCATTTTTGCCTTTTTTTATCTCCTGGGATGCCTCTTTTTTCAACTTATGCAGGGCCCGGTCAATTTTTGCAGCTTCATTAATCAACTCAAATTTTTCAGCACCTGAAAATTTTTCATTAAATTTATGATTCAGATAAATCGCCTCAATAATTGTAAGATCAAAAATGGCATAGCAGCAGTCTGAACACTTTTCCCTGCAGAACACCTCTTTTGGATACTCATTTCTTACCCGTTCAAAGACTCCGTCCACCATTGAGACCAGAGCCTCATACTTTGCAAAATGCTCTTTAAAATCCAAAGCCATTGTATTAAATCCTCTACTTTCCTAGGCAAAAATTTTTAAAAATCGTGTCAAGGATGTCAATTCCAGCACTGTCTCCAGTAATTTGGCCAAGAAAATCAGCACTGTCTCTGATATCAATGGCAAGAGTCTCCACTTCTATATTCGTTTCCATGCCCTGTTTTGCTGCATTGAGACTTGCAACAGCCTGTTCAAGGGCATGCTTATGTCTTAAATTTGGAACAACTGAAGAGGGACTCTTAACCTGGAGGTCGTGCATAGCCTGACGACCACACGTATCCTCAAGGTCACACGTAACCTGAAGGTCACACGTAAAATTGCTGACTATCACTTGAGCTATCATTTTTCTTAAATTATCAATTCCCTGGTTATGAAGAGCTGACACTGCTATACAGGGAATTTCATTATATTTTTCAGGCAGTTCAGGCTCATAACCATCCTCTGCCAGGTCTCTCTTGTTAAATACCAGAATAACCTTTTTCTCAGAAGGAATTATATTGGTAAATTCCTTTTCAAAATTTTTTGAACCAGCCACTTCCATGAAAAGTATCAAATCTGAATCTTTGATATGTTGTTTTGCCCTTTCAATTCCTATTTTTTCCACAGGATCATCTGTCTGATGCAGACCTGCGGTATCAGAAATTAAAAAAGGGATTCCATTGATATTCAGACTCTCTTCAATAAGATCCCTTGTTGTACCTGGAACAGATGTAACAATGGCTCTCTCTTTTTCCAAAAGACGGTTCATAAGGCTTGATTTTCCCACATTAGGGGAACCGCAGATAACAAGCTTTATTCCATCCCTTAAAAAATGGGCATCATCATACAGCTGTATTGCCCTTGTGCATATGGAAAGAACCTCATCAACAGCAGTAATGCCCTTGTCAACCGGCAGCAGTTCATCTGTTTCATCGGGAAAATCTATTGCAGCTTCTATCTGTGCAAGAAAGGAGACAAGCATCAACCTTGCATGGTTGATCAGATCCTTAAGGGCCCCGGTATGCTGGGAAGCAGCAATTTTTAATGAATCGACAGTTTTTGCATTGATTATGTCAATAACTGCTTCTGCCTGGGTTAAATCAATGCGGCCGTTTAAAAATGCCCGTTTTGTAAATTCACCAGGCTCTGCAAGCCTTGCTCCATTTAACAGAACCTGATTGAGAATGGTCCGCATCACAAAAGGCCCTGAATGGGACTGGATCTCCACAACATCTTCAGCTGTATACGACCTTTTGCCAAGCATTGGAACAATAAGCACCTCATCTATCACAGAACCTGATTCTAACTCAAATATATATCCATGCCTGATTATGTGGGATTCAAAAACAAAATTTTCATCCGGTCTCTTCCTTGTTCTGCCAAACAAGGAAGAGACAACACCTAAGGCTTTAGAACCTGATATTCTGATAATACCAATCCCACCGCTTCCCGGTGGAGTTGCAATTGCGGCTATTGTCTCCTCTCTCATTATAATTGTTTTCTAAACTGCCTTTTCTTTTTAAATGCTCCCTGCTTTGGAAATATCACAAGTCTTCTGTAATATCCGTCTCCCATGCTCTGGGTTCTTACCCTGAAATCGTCTTTCAGTGCAAGATGAACAATCCTTCTGTCCTGGGCAGTCATCTGGTTGATTGTTGCAGGCTTACCTGTTTTTTTTGCCTTATCAGCCATTTTATAGGCAAGGGACTTTAAATTGGCTATTCTTGTCTCCATATACCCTTCAATATCAACCTTGAGTCTCACCCTTGAATCGCTTTTCCTGTTAATAATCTTATCTGTAAGAAACTGCATTGCTTCAAGGGTCTGCCCTCTTCTGCCAATTAGAACACCTGAATTACCACCGTTAACTTTTAAAAGGAGTTTATCCTCATCAGCCTCGGAAGTTACTGTTGCCTCATCAGTAATAAGATCAATCATCTTCTGAAGGGTCTTTCGGCCCAGGGTGATTGCTTCATCCGGCACATCAACAGGTACATCATCTCTATAGGAAGGGGGAAAACCTTCATCTTTGTCATAATCTTTGGAATCTGGTTGAAATGAGGGTACAGATTCTGCTGTTTCTGCTGTTTCAGGTCCCGGAAAAAATTGTTTTCCCGGCACAGACTCTTCTATCTTATGCTCTTTTGGCTTAAACTCTTTTGGTTTAACCTCTTTGGGCTTAAACTCTTTGGGCTTAAACTCTTTGGGTTTAACCTCTTTGGGCTTAAACTCTTTTGGTTTAAACTCTTTTGGTTTAACCTCTTTGGGCTTAAACTCTTTGGGCTTAAACTCTTTTGGTTTAACCTCTTTGGGCTTATGTTTTGGCTTATGCTCTGCTGGTTGACTCTCTTTTTTCTCTCCAAAGGCTTCATCCACTATGGACATAACACCATTAAGATCACTGGCATCAGCATCTTTGTTATTTTTTGCAGAAGCATCTTTTTTTTCCGGAAAAGTCACACGTATTTTGGCTTTTCTCATACCAACAATACCAAAGATCCCTGAAGAACCGGAAGAAATAATATCATATTTAAGATTTTTCTTTGTCACATTCAACAAAGAACAGGCTTTTTCAATTGCCTGGTCAACATTTTTACCTTCAACTTCCTGAGTCTGTTTCATAATACCTCCATGGGGTTACGCTAATTTCTTTTGAATATAGTACTGCTGACTAATAGATAGGATATTGTTTACAAGCCAGTACAGGACAAGCCCTGCAGGAAAATTAATAAAGATGAATGTCATAAACAGAGGCATCAGCATCATCATTTTTGCCTGGGTTGGATCACCAGTTGATGGAGACATCTTCTGCTGCAAAAACATGGTGGCTCCCATGACAATGGTTAAAACCGGTATTCCAGAAGGAGACTGCATAAATGGAATTGCAAAATCAAAATGAAAAAGCCGGTCCGGTGCAGAAAGGTCCGTAATCCAACCCATAAAAGGAGCATGTCTTAACTCTATTGCCTGGTAGAGCATTCGATAAAGAGCAAAAAAGATCGGCATTTGAACAATCATGGGAAGACATCCACTCATGGGATTTACCTTATAGGTTTTATAAAGTCCCATAACCTCGGCATTCATCTTCTTTTTATCATCTTTATATTTTTCTCTTATCTCCATCATGAGAGGCTGAATTTTTTTCATATCATTCATGGACGTATAACTTTTTGTCCCAAGAGGCCAGAAAATAAGTTTTATAAAAACTGTCAAAAGGATTATGGCAACACCATAGTTGGGTATAAAATCATGTATAAGATTCATGCCAATGAGGCACGGTTTGGCAAGGATATCAAACCAGCCAAAGTTGATACACTCCTTAAGATTCTTCTCATACCCTCCCAGTACTTTCATGCTTTTGGGTCCCATAAAGCATTTAAAAGAATATCTCATCTGTTTACCAGGATCGAGTCTCTCCATTGACTGAACATATTTTGTTGTAACAACAGGCTCAGAATATGAAAGCTTAACTTGGGCCTGAACTGGTTTTTCAGGAACCAGGCATGAGATAAAATATCTGTCTGTAAAGCCTGCAAAATTGATGGTTCCCTGAAAACTGTTATGTTCCTCAATTTTCTTGATTTTAATCTCTTCAAGCTTGTCATTAAGAAAAAAGATGGGGCCTTCAAATGCAAACCGTGACGCTTTCTCATCAACAATCCCCGGGATGGATATCTCCAGAGAATCCTTAAGGGGCATTCCAGATCCGTTTTTTATTATAAAATCCAGGCCAATGAGATATGTTGAAGCTGAAAAGGTATAAACCTTTTCAAAAACAATACCATAGGAAGATTCCCATGAAAAAACTATGCTCTTTTCACCATCTTTAAGATCAATATGGTCAGAATCAGCCTGAACCGTAAAAACAGCATTTTTAAGTCCTGGTACACTCTCACCACCCAGATCAAACCCATACAGTCCACGGGGTGCAGTCTGATTTACCAGCTCCTTCAGGATAGAACTATCATCTGCATTTTCATAATAATCGTTCAAAGTAAGGCTTGTAACTTCAGCCCTGTTTTCCGATATTACAATATTATACAAAGGACTTGATAAAGATATGGTGCGGGGAATTACAGCGGACGAGGGCAGAGAAGTCTCTTCTGCAACTGCATTCTGATCTTTTTGGGTTTCATTTTCAGGCTTATAATCAGCAAGCTGCTTTTCATAAGTCTTTTTATCAGCAGAGGTTGGACTCTGCTGATCTGTTACGGTCTGCTGGTTTGTTGTACTTTTTTTATCAACAAAGAGTGTATTCCACCCTACAATAACAACTATTGAAAGAATAATAGCTATAAAAAGCCGTTTCTGTTCTTCCATCTTTTCTCCCGGTGATGAATAAATTTTGTTTAATCCAGATCACATAAAAAAAAAGAGAAAAGAGAAGTATCGCTTTCATGAATCAAATCTTTGGAACAGGGTCAAAACCTCCAGGGTGAAACGGGTGACATTTTAATACTCTTTTTATTGCAAACAAGATACCCTTAGTGCCATGAATCTCTACAGCCTCTAAGGCATATTGGGAACATGATGGATAAAAGCGGCATGATGATATTGTAAAAGGTGATATGCAGCATTGATAAACCCTGATAAATATTGTTAATACCTGTTTAATCATCAAACCCTTGTAATCTTTTCAAAAAGATAGTCAAGCTCAGCCGTAACCTCTTTAAAAGTCAGAGCAACTACTTTTCTTTTTGCTATAATATTAATATCCCGATTTCCCGGTATAATCTCTTTTCTGTTTCTATAATACTCTCTGATAACCCGTTTGATTCTGGTGCGTACTACTGCTTTCCCAACCTTTTTTGATACAGTAATTCCAATGCGGTTGTTTTTGGTTGTTCCTTCCTGAAAAACTGCCAGGAAACACCTGGTTCCTGTCTTTTTTCCGGATCTGGACAATTCTAAAAACTGGCTTCTTTTTAAGAGCCTGTGTGTCTTGGGGAATGAATAACCCAATTATCAAAACCTTTTTTTAAGCAGAGAGTTTTTTTCTCCCCTTTGCTCTTCTGGCATTAACAATACGCCTTCCTGCGGCTGTGGACATTCTTTTCCTAAACCCGTGTTTTCTGGATCGCTTAATTCTGCTTGGCTGAAATGTTCTTTTCATAATAGATAAAAATCCTTAAAAATAAATAAATAAAATACGAATGATTGATTGTACCCTAAACAATAAGGTCATGAAAAACCACTAAATCTTAATTAAATGTAACAAAATGCAACAAAATTAAGACATAATAATATTTCTTTATTAAAATGCAAGCACCTTAAATGGCCGAAACCCTCGGCCTCTATTCCTTAGTCCTGTCAAATTATCAAGAGCTTCAGGAACTGCTTTTCTAATTATGTTCAATGCTCCATTTAGATCTGCATTGAGCAAACCTTTGGACCATCCATAATAAACAGTAGAGTTTAATTCATTATTGATGATGTGTCAAGTTTGAATTTCAAATCGCTATTTGTAAATTTACCGCTATTTTACAAGTGTTTCAAAAATATGATACTCTTCCATATGGTAATGGGGCTCAGGATAGATAACAATTGCCCTGTTTATCGCATTTTCCAGAGATAATATAAGTTTTTTCTCCTCTCCATGGAAAAGCTGGGCAATTTCCGGATGCACCTTTACTGTAAATCGGTTACCCATCATATCTTTGGATTCACTCAAAAGATCTCTGTATATTTTATGGCAGATTGATTTTCCTGACAAAATCAGACCATCTCCACCACAATAAAAACATGGTTCACACAGAGTTCTGGCAAGATTTTTTCTAATTCTTTTTCTTGTCATCTCAACAAGGCCTAACTCAGACAGAGGCAGCACATTGGTCTGGCTCTTATCTTTTTTCAGGGCTTCGGTAAGCCGGGCCATGAGTTTTTCCTTGTTATGACTTTTTTTCATATCAATGAAATCAATAATAATTATACCACCAAGATTTCTTAACCGAATCTGATATGCAATCTCTTTGACAGCTTCAAGATTGGTTTTCAGGATGGTCTCCTCAAAATTATACTTGCCAACATACCTGCCGGTGTTCACATCAATGGAGACAAGGGCTTCGGTCTGGTCAATAATGATGTAACCGCCTGATTTTAACCAGACTTTCTTTTTCAAAGCCCTTGCTATGTCACCCTCAATATTGTAAGCATCAAAGATGGGCTCTACCCCGTCATACAATTCAACAGAAACATTAAGACCAGGCATAAGTTTTTTTAAAAAATTCTGTACACTTTGATACCCGGCTCTGGAATCAATAATAAGCTTGTCAGCCTCATCTGTAAGTAAATCCCGCACTCCCCTGAGGATTACAGAAAGATCCTTGTAAATAAGTGAGGGAGCTGAAGATTTTCTGTTTTTTTTCTGAATATCCTCCCATGTTTTGCAAAGAAAGGCTACCTCCTTTGCAAGTCTTGACTCCCCAATACCCTGGGCTGCGGTTCTAAAAATATATCCATACCTGTCATTGCGTATGGACAAAAGAAGCTCTTTTAACCTTGTTCGCTCTTTTTCATTCTCAATTCTTTTAGATATGCCTATATGATCCACAGTGGGCATAATAACCATAAAACGCCCTGGAAGAGAGATATGTGTTGTCACCCTGGGGCCTTTTGTTCCAATGGGAGATTTTGCAACCTGAACCATAATCTCCTGACCCTCTGTCACCAGATCTTCAATACTGCAGCTTGATGAATAAGATCTTTTCCAGCTTAAAAGAATTTTATCCGAGCCAGGCTCATCTGACTGAGGATTGTTCAGATCAAATTCCATCTCCTGCTCAAATCTTTTGCCCAGATCGTGACCGGCATCATCCAGAATATCATCAACATACAGAAAAGCTGCCTGGTTTAACCCAATATCAACAAAAGCTGCCTGCATTCCTGGAAGAACCCGCTGAATCCGTCCCTTATAGATACTGCCGGCAATATTTGATTCATCACCCCTTTCTATAAAAAGCTCGGCAATGGTGCTGTTCTCAAGAAGAGCAACCCTTGTTTCATATTCTGCAGCATTCACAACCAGTTCTTTCAGCATTTTAGCCACCAGTTTTCAGTTTTTAGAGAGTTGAAAAAAAATAATTGTTCAAATTTTGGGCATCCTTCATATCACCTCAAAAGTACTTTACACTCCTTTGGGAAAAACCCCTGTTAAATAGGAAGTGGTTCCAGAAAGTGTAAAATACTTATGAAGGATGCCAAATTTTGTACAGGCTTTTTGTTCGTCTTAAAGGTGTAATATCAGGTGCATAGTGCATAGTGCGTATGTGCCTGTTGACACAACGCAGAAGACGGGCAAAAAGACAAGCAAAATGAATAATTATTTTTTCTCCACCGCCCTTAGTTTAAGAATTTCTGTTCTCTGCACAGCATTATCAGGAACATTAAAAATTCTGGTTAATATTTCAGCAGGCCTCACAGTCCTATTCTGATACTTTGTCAATACCATTTCAAGGTGAGAAGAATCAAGTAATTCTATTTTGACAACTGCTTTTCTTAAGTCAGTCACCCTCTTTTTTCCTTTAAAGTTAACCTGCTCAACAATATATTCAGAACTATTCATAAACTCTTCAACCATGGTCTTATCAATGGAGAAATCTTTTAAGAAAATTTTATAAGAGCTCTGTTCTGCTAAATTATTTTTTTTCAACTTTGCAACATGGATACATCTGGTTATGGCAATAATACCCTTAAGAGAGATGTTCATGTTTTTAACAACCAGATCAGTATCAGTGGTAATTTCAGTATAAAGATTAAAAAACTCCTCTTCACTCTCCATACCAACGGGCAGAGGATTGTCAAATGAAAGCTTCATATCCGGATGAAAGCCCATGGAATATTTTACTTTTATGCCTGTTCTTCTTATTGCCCTTTTAATGATGTTTGCAAGCTCAAGATGGCCGAGATACTTTGCAGCCCCCAGTTTTTCGTAATAAAATCTAAACTTTGTATAATTGACATTCTGCTTAGGCTTTGATTGCAATCCATCATTAAATACTGACTTAAATTCCACGCCTTCTGCCCTGGCACCTGAGGATGCATGGAGAAGGGGTTCTATTTTTTCAAAATCACAGACACCGCAGCCGCTGCACTCATCTTCCCTGCAATCGGGAGTAACTTCACCAGCCACTGCTTTTTCATACTCTTTTTGCATAAATTCATCTGAAACGCCACAGTCAATGTGAGCCCATGGCAAAGACTCATCCTCTCCCCGCTCTCTTGATGTGTAAAAAAGAGGATCTGTTCCTGTTTCAGAAAAAGTCTCCTCCCACAGATCAAACCTGAACATGTCAGACCAGCCGTCAAGCCTGCACCCCTTTTCCCATGCCTTTACAAGAACTTTAGCAAGCCTTCTGTCCCCCCTTGCAAAAACACCTTCCAGCAGACTCATTTCAGGGTCCTGCCATTTTAAGTTTATTCCCGGGTGCCTTAAATTCTGCTTTAGATAGTTTAAATTTTCCATTGATTTTTCAGCAGCGAGCTGACTGCACCTCTGGAACGGTGTATGGGCCTTGGGAATAAAGGTGACAAAACTTACATTTATATTAGATTGACCTTTTCCTTTACCTTTTCCCCTTCCCCTTCCCTTTCCCTTTCCTGTTCCACCTGTTTTTATTCCTGCCAGTCTCTTTGCAAGATCACAGATACCGTCAATGTCCTCCTCGGTTTCAGTTGGAAGACCATGCATAAAGTATAGCTTAATATTGCGCCACCCTAACTCAAAGGCATTTGTGACAGTATCAAAAATATCAGCTTCTGTAATATTTTTATTAATCACATCCCTGAGCCTCTGGGTGCCGGCTTCCGGTGCAATGGTAAAACCTGTTTTTCTCACAGATCTTATTATCTTCATCAATTGGGGGGTAAGCCTGCCTGCCCTTATGGAAGGAAGAGAGACTGCTGTGCAATAATTGGAATCAACAGATAAAAGAGTTGTCATAAGCTGTTCAAGCTCACCATAATCTCCAGTGCTTAAAGATAAAAGAGATATATCACTGTATCCTGTGGTTTTAAGAGACTGCTCTGCTATTTCCAGTAAATCTTTTACAGATCTCTCCCGTACAGGCCTGTAAATCATCCCTGCCTGGCAGAACCTGCAACCCCTTGAACATCCCCTTGCAATCTCAAGACGCAGCCGGTCATGGACAGGCTTTCCAAAGGGCACAATGGGGGAAATGGGAAAAGGAGCTTTGGCAAGATCAGATAAAGTTGCCCTTTTTACACTGGTGTAATCAGTATATAGCGGTTCAAGGGACTGAATTCCCTTTTCATTAAAACTTGCTGTAAAAAAAGATGGAACATAAACCCCGGAAATTTTTGACAAAAGCTTTAACAGACTCTGTTTTTTACCATCCCCGCTTTTTTTCCATTGAATATACGTTTCTGATATCTCGATTACAGCCTCTTCTCCATCACCGATAAGCAGGGCATCAAAAAAATCTGCAAGGGGTTCAGGGTTAAATGCACAGGGACCGCCGCCTATTATCAATGGAAACGAGTCGTCTCTCTCTTTTGCATAAAAGGGAATATTGGAAAGATCCAGCATGGTCAGGATATTTGTAAAATTAAGCTCATAAAGAAGACTGAAACCGATTATGTCAAAATCAGCCAGATCAACTTTTGACTCCAGAGAGAACAGAGGTGTACCCTTTTGCTTTAAAACCCTTTCCATATCGGTTGCAGGCGTAAAAAATCTTTCTGCTGCAATATTTTCTTTCTGGTTTAAAATTGTATAAAGAATCTGCATGCCAAAATGGGAGGTACCGATTTCATACAGATCAGGAAAAGCCAGGGCAAACTTCAGATCAACCTTTGACAGATCTTTTTTAACACTGTTTACTTCATTACCAAGATAACGACTTGGCATCTCCACATGGGCAAGCGAGGCTTGAATATTATTTTCATTCATGATAAATCTTTAATAATTATATGGTTTTATTACAGTTTACAAAAATATGTATTATTGCATTTTAAAGCTTATAAAGCAATGGATAATTGTAGATTGCAGCAAATCTCATTTCTCTCATTCCCAGGCTGGAGTCTGGGAACAGGCTGTATGTTGGATGGACTTTCATATAACCGGCATACCCTAAAGGGCAGAAACTGGCCGGAGCATGGTCATTCTCATCGGCCACAACAAACAATGAAAGTCATGCGATTGCAGTACGTTGGATGGACTTTCATATAAAAAAAAACAAAAAAGGTGAAAAATGAAAAGAACAAAAATAGATATAATTCTTGGCTCCACCTCTCCCGAAAAAAAGGTAAATGTCAAGGGATGGGTAAGGACAAAGCGTGCTTCAAAAGAGTTCTCCTTTCTGGAACTAAATGATGGCTCATGCCTTAAAAACATTCAAATCATTGCAGCCAGAGAGCTTGAAAACTACAAAGAAATTGAAAAGCTGACAACCGGCTCGGCACTTTCCATAGAAGGTAAACTTACGGAATCTCCTGGAAAGGGGCAAAACTGGGAAATCCAGGCAACAAAAGTGGAAATCATAAGCATTGCACCAGAAGAGTATCCTCTTCAGAAAAAACGGCACTCTGACGAGTTTTTAAGAAGCATTGCCCACTTAAGACCAAGAACCAATAAATATGGTGCCTGCTTCCGTATCCGATCAGAGCTTAACTATGCCATTCACAAATTTTACAAAAAAAAAGGCTTCCAATACTTAAACACACCTGTAATAACAGGCTCTGACTGTGAAGGTGCCGGAGAGATGTTCAGGGTAACAAGTCTTGATCCTGCCCTTGTTGCAAAACAGGGAAAAATGAACTTTAAAGAGGATTTTTTCGGGCAGGAAGTGAATCTCACTGTGTCTGGACAGCTCTCAGCAGAAATGTTTGCCCTTGCCCTTGGTGATGTTTATACATTTGGCCCCACATTCAGAGCTGAAAATTCCAATACTGCAAGACATGTGGCTGAATTCTGGATGCTTGAGCCTGAAATGGCGTTTTGCGACCTTAACGGCAATATGGATCATGGTGAGGATCTTATCAAATATCTCACACGCCATATCACTGAAAACTGCTCCGGGGATATTGAACTTTTTACCAAATTTGTTGATAAAGGACTTTCAAAAGTTCTCTCCACACTCATGGATTCAGAATACAGCAGAATCACTTACCATGAAGCCATTGACATTCTGAAAAAATCAGGCAGGAAATTTGAATATAAGGTTGAAAAGGGCACTGATCTCCAATCTGAACATGAAAGATTTCTGGCAGAAGAGTATTTTCAAAAGCCTGTTTTTCTTACAGACTATCCAAAAACAATTAAACCATTTTACATGCGGATCAATGATGACAATGAGACAGTTGCAGCCGTTGACCTTCTTGTACCAAGAATAGGAGAACTCATTGGAGGAAGCCAGAGAGAGGAACGCCTTGACATCCTTGAAAAACGCATGAATGAGATGAAACTGCCAAAGGAGTCATACTGGTGGTATCTTGATTCCAGAAAATTCGGGACTGTACCCCATGCAGGATTTGGTATGGGTTTTGAACGGCTTATCATGCTTGTTACAGGCATCAGCAATATAAGAGATGTTATCCCCTTTCCAAGAACACCTGGAAGCATTGAGTTTTAAAAGAAACCCCACTTTTTTCTTGACAAAACTTGTTTTTTTATATGAAACTCCGTCACAATATGCTGAAAGAACATCAATCAGGAACCAGAGGGGAAAATCTTTATGCCGACACTTGAAGAACGAAATGCAGAAAGCACCATAGAGTTAAAAGAGAGGCTTGAGGCAAGATCACAGGAACATGGTATAACTTACTCCTTTTCAGAATATATTGAAATGCTGGAAACATACCTGCTCAAACTTGAGAGAAGAGTAATACAACTTGAAAATAGCCACAGGCTGAACGGCCAGGAGGTCATGCTTGACCAAAAAGACCGGAAAGTCTGACAGGCAAAAGATCAAATATTTAGAAATTAAGGGCTTGGTTCTATATTCGGCCACTTGATGGTGGGGTCAGGCTTTCGTTATTGTCATTATCTTGACTTTTTTGGTTAATTATCTTCAAGGTTTGATAACGACACAAATAACAAAAGCCTGACCCCTC
>JAYEHB010000591.1:0-3644 GCA_034659375.1 Thermodesulfobacteriota bacterium | reverse complement strand
GGCTCTCATCTTTGTGAAAGATTATTAAAAAATGGTAATGAAGTTATATGTATTGATAATTGTTTTACAAGTTCAAAACAGAACATTGCTCATCTTTTAAGCAATCCCAGATTTGAATTTTTAAGACATGATGTAACTTTTCCTTTATATATAGAGGTGGATGAAATATACAATCTTGCCTGCCCTGCTTCTCCTGTTCATTACCAGCGTGATCCAGTACAAACAACTAAAACATGTATACATGGTGCCATTAATATGTTAGGGCTTGCTAAGAGAGTAAAAGCAAAAATATTACAGGCTTCAACAAGTGAAGTGTATGGTGATCCTGAACTTCACCCACAAGTAGAATCATATTGGGGTAGAGTAAATCCTATTGGTACCCGCTCTTGCTACGACGAAGGAAAGCGTTGTGCTGAAACGCTTTTTTTTGATTATTATCGGCAACATAATTTTATCATAAAAATTGCAAGGATATTCAATACATATGGTCCAAGGATGCATCCCTATGATGGAAGAGTTGTTTCCAATTTTATCATGCAGGCTTTAAATAATGAACCTTTAACTGTTTATGGAGACGGCAGTCAGACCCGATCATTTTGTTATGTTGATGATTTGATAGATGGTTTAATTAAACTTATGGATTCTCCTGACGATTTTCCAGGTCCGGTAAACCTTGGCAATCCCTTTGAAATAACTGTTTATGATCTTGCATTAAAGGTAATTGAACTGTCTGATTCCAAGTCAGAAATTATATTAAAGGAACTTCCATCAGATGATCCTTTAAAAAGAAAACCAGATATCAGTCTTGCAAAAAAAGTACTATCATGGGAGCCCCTTATCAGCCTTGAAAATGGGTTAAACAAAACTGTTACATATTTTAAAAATCTGTGATTTCATAATAGATTGTTTTTTTATATGAAAGTCCGTCTAAACGACTGCAATGATAGACTTTCTAAATTTGTTGTGGCCGATGCGGTAACCACGCTCCGGTCGTGCCGGTTTATATGAAAGTCCTGGCAAACCAGGAGTGTAACTTTCATCATTTGTTGTGTGCAGACTTAAACCACCAAGGCTGCCCATGGCAGTTATATGAAACTAATCATTTTTGTCTATTTTGATCTAATTTTGTTTAATTCAGAGGTGAAATTTTTTAATGAATAAATTATCTATAATAATACCTTGTTATAACGAAGAAAATACTCTTGAGGTATGTGTTGAAAAAGTTATAGAAATACAGAATCATAATCTTGCCCTTGAAATTATTATTGTTGATGATGCATCTGATGATAAAAGTCTTAACATTGCAAAAGAATTGGAGAAAAAACATGGGGAGATACGTGTTCTATCGCATTCTGTAAACCAGGGAAAGGGTGCTGCTCTGAAAACTGGTTTTAAAATGGCAACCGGTGATGTTGTTGCAGTACAGGATGCTGATCTGGAATATAATCCCTTGGACCTAAAAAAACTTGTTAAACCAATTTTAGATGACCAGGCAGATGTTGTTTTTGGCTCAAGATTTATTTCTGGTGAAATACACAGGGTACTCTATTTCTGGCATTACATGGGTAACAGGTTTTTAACTTTTCTTTCAAATGCGTTTACTGATTTGAATCTTACAGACATGGAAACCTGCTATAAGGTATTTAAAAGAGATATTATTCAATCTCTTGAAATTGAAGAAAACAGATTTGGTTTTGAACCTGAAATAGTAGCAAAAATTGCCCATTTGAGACTTAGAATTTTTGAAGCCGGCATCTCATATCATGGACGCACATATAATGAAGGTAAAAAAATTGGAATCAAAGATGGAATAAGAGCTTTGTATTGTATTTTCAGGTATAATGCGTCCCATGCACCATTGCCCATGCAGTTTTTTTTCTATCTGTTTATTGGCGGTGCTGCAGCTGCAGTAAACCTTTTAATTTTTCTTTTTTTGAATGCCGCAGATATATCAGCTTTTGTTGCAGCACCTATTGCTTTTGTTTTTGCTGCTTCATTTAATTATCTATTATGTATCAAACTATTATTTAGACACCAGGCAAAATGGAAAAGTTCAACAGAAATAATGCTTTTTTTAATTCTGGTTTTATGCATTGGTTTGTTTGACTGTGCAGTTACTGCTTTTTTGCTGTCAATCTTTTTTCAACCATGGAGTGCAAAGCTTATTGCAACAGCTTTTGGGTTGTTTCTTAATTTTGCAGGCCGCAGATTTTTGATATTTCCTGAATCCTCCAGTGGAACATGGAAAAGTTAATTGAAGTTGTGGCCGAAAAGAATGATTATGCTCCGGCCATGCCGGTTATATATACAAATTAAATTAAATAATTGGATATAAAGAAGATGAAAAAAAAGATAGTCCAGGTAGGAAACGTAAGGTGCGGAGATGATAAACTTTTTCTGATTTCAGGGCCCTGCGTGGTTGAAGACGAAGATATTATGCTGAAAACAGCTGAACAGCTTAAGCTGCTTTCAGAAAAACTGGATCTTCCATTAATTTATAAATCTTCTGTGGAAAAAGATAACAGAAGTGCTGTTGCCAATTACAGGGGGCCTGGTTTTGAAAAAGGCCTGGAAATATTGGCAAAGGTAAAAAAAGAGACAGGCCTTCCTCTTATTTCGGATATTCACTATCCATGGCAGGCGGACATTGCTGCCGAAGTCCTGGATGTCCTGCAGATACCTGCCTATCTCTGCATGCAGACTTCTCTTATTGAAGCTGTGGCAAAAACAGGAAAACCTGTTAATATTAAACATGGTCAGTTTTTAGCTCCTGAAAACATGGACAAACCTCTTCAAAAAGCCCTTGATTTTGGAAATGACAAAGTAATGCTTACAGAAAGGGGATATGCCTTTGGATATAATGATTTAATTGTTGATCCCAGAAGTTTTTATCATCTAAACAAAACAGGCTGTCCGGTTATTTTTGATATTACCCATTCTGTCAGAAAATACGGCATTCCCAGTGCAAACCCTGAGGGTGGAGCCAGGCATTATCTAAAAACCCTTGCCATGGCAGGAACGGCATCGGGCGTTGATGGACTTTTTATAGAAGCTCATCCTGAGCCTGCAAAAGCCCTGTGCGACGCATCCAGTATGATTGCTTTGTCTGACATGGAAGAGTTTTTAAAACCATTATTGGAAATTCACGCAACTGAGGTGAAATATAGAGTCTGAAAAGGGCGCATATGTTGAAATTTGGAAACATTCAGGAAGGTAAAAATTGTGGTGAATTTGTCACGCCCCTTCCTGAAATTGCAAAAAAACTGGAAAATATTAAAGCATATCTTTTTGATTGGGATGGTGTTTTTAATGGAGGCATAAAAGGCGTTAATGTTCACAGCTCCTTTGCTGAAGCTGATTCCATGGGAACAAATCTTTTAAGGTTTGGTTCTTATCTTAAAAATAATTCCATTCCACTCATGGGAATTATCACAGGTCAGAACAACTCTTCAGCAGTTACTCTTGCTAAAAGAGAGCATTTTCAGGTTCTTTTTCACTCTCTTGTGGATAAAAAGAGTGCCCTGGAATATATAGAAGAGCATTATAAGATAGACAGAAAAGATATTCTTTTTGTTTTTGATGATGTGATTGATCTTCCCATTGCCAAAGAGTGCGGATTGAGGTTTTTTGTCAAAAGAACTCCT
>JAYEHB010000590.1:0-3650 GCA_034659375.1 Thermodesulfobacteriota bacterium | reverse complement strand
GCCTGCATGGCTGGGGAATGTTGACCCATCATGGTCCAGCCACCCAATCAATGCCTTGGGAAACCCCTCTGATTTGTATATACCCCATTCAAAATATATCTTGATTTTTAATTTTAATTTAAGCCCAGTTATCTGCAATTATCCGTGACCCCAATTATCCCGTTGTGATCACAGGCACATAGTTTATATGCTCCTGTGATCACGCCTTGAAGACGGGCAAAATGGCTGCACGATATGAGTAGATTATTTTCTTCCAGTTCCCTTATCGCAAGACCTCCTGTGAACGGTTACCTTCTTTCTGATCAATTCACTGTTCTCTATTTTTGAAGCCTGTGTTTTTTTTATTTTATAACGCAGAACACGTTCACTGATTCCAAGGGATGCGGCAGCCCTGGTCTGGATATTTTGATTTTTTTCCAGGGCAGTTATGATCATCTCTTTTTCAACTATAAGAAGTCTTTCTGCAAGATCTCCCTGGTGTGCATCCTGATGAAATCGTATCTCTGACGGAAGATCCACAACCTGAATTACTGAGCTCCTTGAAAGTGTTACAACTCGTTGTATCATATGTTCAAGCTCCCTTATATTTCCAGGAAACGAGTATTTTATCAGAGTTGTCATGGCATCGGAAGAAAAACTTACTGAGCCTGAAGTAAATTTATGAAGAAAAAAATCAATCAGTGCGGGAATATCTGTTTTTCTTTTTCTCAAAGGGGGAATTTCAATCTCAAGGGCATTGAGCCGGTAATAAAGATCTTCTCTAAATAGCTTTTTTTGAGTCATTTTTTTTATATCACGGTTGGTTGCGGTTATGATGCGCACATCAACCTTAATCTCTTTTTCACTTCCAACCCGGTTGATTTTCTTTTCCTGGAGTACTCTGAGCATCTTTGCCTGGAGGTTTAAAGGAAGTTCACCAACCTCGTCCAGAAAAATGGTTCCATTTTGTGCAAGTTCAAAACGTCCTTTTTTCCTGGAGTGTGCCCCGGTGAATGCACCTTTTTCATGGCCAAACAGCTCTGATTCAAAAAGATTTTCAGGAATTGCCGCACAGTTTACTTCAATAAAGTTCTCATTGCTTCTGGAGCTTAAAAGATGTATGAGCCGGGCAATCAATTCTTTTCCTGTCCCTGTTTCTCCTCTGATTAGAGCAGTCCATTCAGTTGGTGCGATACGTCTGACCAGGGAAAGGAGTTCCTTAAATTTGTGGCTGTCACCAATGATGTTCAATGGCAGCTCAGCTTCTTCTATTTTTTCAGAAACTGTTTCAACCTCTTTTTCCATCATGATTGAATTTTCTATTTTAACGATTTTTGATAAAAGTTTTTTAAGATCCACAGGTTTTTCCATGAAATCTTCAGCACCGAGTTTCATGATTTGAACTGCGTTGTTCACAGTTCCAAAAGCTGTAATCATGATGGCTTTTACACAGGGATTTATCTTTTTTATTTTTTCAAGCACCTTATCACCGGTAAGCCCCGGCATTTTATGATCAAGAATCACCAGTTGAACAGGAAAATTTGAGAAAAAGTCAATGGCCTCATTACCATCTTTTGCAGTAATTACCTCAAAACCTTTTTTTTCAGAAAACCTGATAAAAGTTCCCTTTGCATCTCTTCGTCATCAACCACAAGAATTTTCATTTTTAATCCTTTTTCAAGCTTCCTTTGCCTTTGCTTTTGCTTTTGCCTTGGTCTGCCTGCACGTAAGAAATGTACTCGTTCACAGGCTGTCTTGATATGAGTGTACCCTTTTTGAATTATTCTCCCCCCTCTCCAATCATGGAGAAGGGCGGGGGGTGAGGTTTCATGGCAGCCATTTCCCCCGGTTAATCAAAAAAGGGTACACTCTCTTGATATCACCTGTCTGTACTTTGCCGAATATTTACCGTTTACAGAACTAAATCCGTAAATATTCGGCTTGTTATGGAAGCATAAGCTCAACCCTTAGCAGGTCTGATTCAGGTACTTTTATTTTAATATTTCCTCCATGGGCATGGATGATTTTATTGACCATGGCAAGTCCTAATCCGGTTCCCCTGGTTTTTGTTGTAAAATATGGTTCAAGAATTTTTTCTGCTTCATGGGGGGCAAATTTAAAGCCTTTGTTTTCAAAAAAGATCCGTGCGTTTCCCTGGGCGTTTCCCTGGGCATCCCCTCTGTACGGCATGATTCTGATTTTAATATACCCACCATGGGGCTGGGCTTCAATGCCGTTTTTTATGAGATTTTCAAAGCTCTGCTCCAGCAGGTCCCTGTCCCCAATGATCTCTTTATGAAAATTTGATTTAAAATCTACCTCAATTAAAGTTTTTCTGCACTGGTCATGGTAAAGGGCAATAATATGTTTCAGCAGCGGTTCAAGCATTATATTCTCATTGGCAGGAACAATTTTGCCTGAATACTTTTTAAGCTCTGCAATGATCCTGTCTGTACGTTTAACAGCCTGAAGCAGATTTAAAATAATATCTCTGTGTTCTTCTTCAAGCTCGCAAGCTTCCATGTTAAGGCGTTGAAGCCCCATACTGATGGCATTAAGGGGATTTCGCACTTCATGGGTTATGGATGCAGATGCCCTGCCCAATGAAGTATCTTCCTTCTCCCTGGCAAGCCTTTGTTCGTATTTCCTGATCTGGTTAAACCAGGCAGTCTCTTTTTTGTGAAGCATCCATGTAAAAAATGCTCCTGCCATGGCAATGATTATACTGAACAGAAAAAATTCATGCCACAACTGTTTTTCCCTGTAAAGAAAACGCTCAGTGGCAAGACCAGTCACAAGGGTATTGCTGCCCAGGGGAAAACGAATTTCAGCAACACCGTTGGTTCCATTTTTGTCAATAAGTCTGATTTCAGGGGCTTTCTCCTCTCTAATCTTTGATGTTTCATTATTCCTGTTTTTTGATACACCATGTTCCATTTTGACATAATTTATTCCGCCGAATCCTGAAATAGTTTCAAACAGCCTTTGAATCCCGAGCTGTTCCTTTAACTCATCGATCTTTGGATCTGCAAGTCCCACAATAATATATCCGGGAAGTTCGGCTCTCTCAATGCTCAGACAATAAAGATTCATCTCTTTTATATAGCACAGGGAAGAGTTCTCAGCTGTTTTTTTACATCTCTGTTTGCCTGGAAACCACCCCCCAGGGCCTTCTACATAAGCGTTGCTGCCCAGGACAATCCTTATCCCAAAGAGACTTGACTCAATGGCAAATGCTGTAAGCTCCTGTTCTGAAAATGGTTGAATTGAATCAAGATAATCAATAAATTCGGCAGAGCTTTTTAAAAATGTTATCACTACCTCTTCAATAATTACCTGGGAAAGGATAGCATTTTCAGCATTGAGTTTAACAACCCGGGAGAGCATATGTGCATGTTCTTTTGCATGGGAGATAAAAGTCTTTTCCACAATCTTTGTCTGCCAGTAAAAATAACCAAGCACCACAAGAATAAGGGCTGATATAATAATCAGATTACTTTTCCATGGAGAGGCAAATAAAGCACCTTGAGTACCCTGGTCGTGTTTATGCCCATCTTTATTTTTTAAAGGTGATTGCAATTTCAATTTTTTTCCATGTATCAATGTCTTCTGTTATTTCTTCCCATCCCTCTGTTATCTCTTGCACCTCTTATTCCTCTGTAAAGCCGGGA
>JAYEHB010000589.1:0-3655 GCA_034659375.1 Thermodesulfobacteriota bacterium | reverse complement strand
CTGTTGACTCCATTTTTTTCAGACGTCTGTCTTCTGCAGCTCTTTTTATAATGATGGCAGGAGTTCTTGTTTTTAATTTTTCAAATTTAACAGGAAAATTTTATTTTTCTCACATTAAAAATTTTCAAACCGGTGTTAAAACACCAGGCAGGACTCTGGAAAAAATCCGACTAATATCAGACTATGCTTCTAAGTTTGACCCTCTTTGTGCTGATTACCACTATGCCGGTGCAAATGCCTCTCTCTTCTTAAAACAGGAAAAATCAGTTTTAAAGGATCTTGCAAAAGCTATTTATTTAAATCCATTAAACAGTATTTTTCTCAAACGGGCAGGGCTGTATATGATAAAAAAAGGTGAAACAGATTCTGCCACAAAACTCCTTAAAGCCAGCGTTGACTGCGATATCAGCGATGCAGAAAACGCATTGCAGTATGGTGCCTGGCTTATTTCACAAAACAGGGCAGGGCAGGGCATTCAAATGATTAAACAAGCTGTTTCTCTGGATACAAAACTAATGGATCGTGCTTTGACAAATATGGCTGTACTTAATGTTGATTATGATAAAATGCAGAATGCAGTTCCACAAATTCCCGGACCAGCCCTGGCCTATGCTGATTTCCTCTACAATTCAGGGAAAAGAAAAGAAGCTGAAACAAACTACCTTGCTGCACTGGATTATATTGAAAAAGAGGAAAAAATAAGCAGATGGCAGTATTATAGAATTTATCGTTTTTTCCTTAAAAGGGGAAAAACAAAAAAAGCCTTAAAGGTTATGCAGAGAGCAGCAGCAGTTCTTCCCTTTGATCCAGAGATAAGAATTATAATGGGGGATATTTATAAAAAAATGGGTGTAACATACAGAGCAGAGCAGGAGTATGAACAGGCACTTTTTATTGATTCAAAAAATACAAAAGCAAAAAACAGACTTAAACAAATAAGGGGACGTTCCTAGAATATTAACTTTAAACAAACAAAAGGAAACGCAACAAAAGCAGCTATTAATCAGTAACATGCTTTTCAGCATATTGTGCCAGAACTTCGTGAATTCTCGGGGGAGGGGAGATGGCAAAATAGTTTTCTGCAATAACATGACCGATTTCATGGGCTACAACTCTGAGTCTTGCATTGTTTGCCGAGTAAAATACTGTATTTGCACCAGGTGAATAAAAAGCAATGTAATTCACTTTTTTATTATAGAGTCTTAAAAAATTCTCTTGCACTCCTTTTGTTGAAGGAGAAATTACAATGGAAAATTTCAGCCGTGCGGGGAACATATCAAGTACTGTTTCAGCTTTTTCAACAATCAGGTCAATTTTATTCTTTACTTCATCCTCAATGGTCTCATTTCTTTTCCCCTTTAGCAGGTACTTTAATTTGCCCATGTAAAGTTTGTGATTAAATTTTTTTAAAGCAGCCATGCTGTCGTAGGTTATTGTTGTATAGCGGGTTTTTATCTCATGGCTGTAACCCTGGCGGCCTGAAAAAATCATTAGAATCAGGAAAACAACAAAAAATGTGATTTTGTATTGTTTTAAAATCATGGTTGATCAGTCTATTATATATTTATAGTCATTAAGTATAGTAAGAGTATTTTGGTTAAATACTCTTATTTTTTTTAGTTCTGATTTTAATAAATCCATATCTGTTTCATGATTTTCTGCAGAATTAATTTTTTTACAATAAAGGTTGATATCTTCAGCATTAAGTTTGATTTTAGCAATATCAGACGAGATTTCGTTGTTAAACAGATTTATCTTTTGGGCAAGCTCTTTTCCTTCATCCTTTGTGCGAAGATAAATTTGCTGGGTAAAATCTTTTTTATTCATGCTGTCCAGGGTTTTTTCAAATCTGAAAAAAGGACCTGCAATTCTGTGTGTTAATAAAAGTGTAATTCCTATGACTGTAAATCCACCCAGAACAATAAAGAGCCACTGGGCAGAAAAGATTTTATTTAGAAGAATGCCCGGAGTGGTTCCCAATTGCAGATGGTAATTGTCGTATACAATGGAGAGTGTGTTTGAGGAAAAAAAACTGAAAATAAGGGCAAAAAGTACACTGCCAAATGCAACAAGCAAAAAGGAGTTAAATATATATTTTCCCTGGAAATCTTTTTTAATAAAAAAATTTCTGCGTTTAAAATTCTGTCTCATATGTTTCTCCTTTTATCAGAATTTGAATGTCAGCATTCTTTTCTAATTCTTTCAGCCAATTATCAAACATAACGCTTTTTTTCTGATGAACAAGAAAATCTCTTATCTCTTTAATATCTTCAACAGGTGCACTATCCGACAACTGAACTAAATCTTCCAATAGATATGTAATGTATCCCTCTTCTGTTTCAACTATATTTGATCTCTCTCCTTTTGTTAAGGTGAAAAGTGTATATCGCAATTCTGCAGAGAGATTCTCAAATGATTTTTCATACCGCTCTTTTTTTATAAAGTTTTTATTTTGAACATCATTTCTGTTTTTATAAATATATTTTGTAAATATAATGGTTTTGTTGCAAAAATCAGTATACCTGTTAATCATTGCTTCTGATATTTCAGGATTAAGGGATTTAAATTCTCTGTCAATAAGAATTTTAACAAGGGACTGCTCATAAAAATTTTCAATAGATTGTCTAAAGGCTTCTTCTTTGTTAATTTTTTTTCTGATTGCTTCTTGAATGAGTAGTTCGTTTGTAATAATAGAATTAACTATATTTTTCATGTGACTTGTATCTGCCCGTGACTTAAGTATCTCTTTGTATTCTTCTGTTGAAATAATTTTGTCGTTGATCACAATAGCAGGTTTTGATATCTTGACTTTAAAATCTGCTGTCAGTAAAAATAGCGCAATGGTCACAAAAATTAGAATTCCAATAATATAATAGATGTATTTCATTCAATACCTCATAATGTTGAAAAAATTTAATAGTTACAATAAAGAGACAATATCACAATAGCACAATATCACAATATTTCAACAATATCTCCTGTATTTGCAATAACCTGTACTGCACGGTCGTCATATAGGCGTATCATGTCATAATCCTTAATATTTGTTATCTCAAGCTCAGGAAGACTGTTTTCTGAAAGCCAGTTTTTAATGAGAATAATCTGTTGAGGCTCTGATGCTCTTGCAGTAAAAATTTTTACTCTTACGCCTTTTTCTATCATTTGTTCTACACGTTTAATCATTTTGGGAACAGGTTTACCTATTTTTGCCAAAGATAAAAGGTTGTCAGATCTTGCAAGGGTCCCGTCGAGATCAACGCCGATCCACCCCTCTCTTTTTGTCTCATCCACTGGAGAAAACTGAGATTGAATGGAATAATTCTTTCCAGCCTCCTGTTTTGCACGATTTATATAATCAGTAAATATTTTTATTAAATTCATTGCGTCGGCAGCCCTTATTTCTTTACATTTTGGAAACGTTTACTTTTTTTAATAAAATTTAAAACGTTTACTTTTTTAATAGAATATAGTACAAAAAAATGAAAATCAAGTGTAAATATTCGGCTGGCACCCCATCTTCGCCCATTTTGGCCTGCTCACATAACCTGAAGGTCAGAAATTAGCATTAGTATGCAATGCTACTTATAACGCATCACCTCGTACCCAAGCTCCAGCCTGGGTACGAGAGGGTAAATATAAGGAGATAGCGGACATT
>JAYEHB010000588.1:0-14610 GCA_034659375.1 Thermodesulfobacteriota bacterium | reverse complement strand
GTACTTTTTTTCCCAAAACTGACCAATTATGCAGGAGGCTTTATTGTCAGCAAAAGAGCAGTTATAAAAATGGGCTATGAAAAATTTAAGCACCATCCAGTGGGAACAGGATCCTTTGTTTTTAAGAGCTATAAACCTGGAAAAAAATTGATACTAACGGCCCATGGGCAATACTTCCGGGGATGTCCTCGGCTTAAAGGCGTTGAGATCTTGTTTTTGCCCGATATCAAGGATCGAGAGGCTGGTTTAAAATCAGGACAACTTGATGTTATCATGGGAACAGGCAAAAAAGGGTGGATAGAACAAATTGAGCAGGAACCTGATATCAAATTAGACTTCCATGGTGTCGGTGAGATGATAACCATATACTTTAATACCAGCATAAAACCCATGGATGATGTGCGGGTACGCAAAGCAATTGCCCATGCACTCAGCAGAGAAACATTTTTAAACACCACAAACAAATGCCTGGTAAAAAAAGCATACTCTCCGGTACCAGTGCAATTTCTGCCTGGAGGCCTTACAAAAAAAGAGGTTGAGTCCCTTGATCTGGCATATCCAAAAAATCTTCAAAAAGCCAGGCAACTGCTCATGGATGCCGGGTATCCCGATGGCTTTACACTGGAGCTTGTAAGTTCTGAAAAACGACTCTACCTCAGCTGTTACAACTCAATGCGGGATCAGCTTGCTAAAATCGGCATTAAATGCCACATCAACATAAAAGCACATTCCGAGATGCACAGGCTGATCAGGCTTCACCCCCAACCCCTGGTGATATATGTTGCATGGCGGCCCAATGCTGATCTTTTTTTAAGCAGATTTTTCCATTCCAGTGCCATTATTGTGACAGGTGCAAAACCAGATACCAATTTTTCCCATTACAAAAAAATTGATAAAATCATTAAAGATGCCCGCCTTTCAATAAATCCTGAAAAACAGATCAATCTCTGGAAACATGCCCAGATCAGAATTTTAACGGACATGGCTGCCTATCCCATTATGTTTATAAAACAATGTTACGCAAAAAGGGCTGATGTGGATTATGGACATGAACTGATATCAACCATGGCCCTGTACCCCCAGTTTACCGAAAAAACCAGAATAATTTTCAATGATTCCAGCTATCTGAATAATATTACAACAGTGGAGAAGAGTAATTCTACCACTAAATCAAGAAATAAGGATGACTGATGAAAATATATACAAAAATTGTGATAACCATCCTGCCTCTGGTTTTTTTTTTACTTTTTGCCATTGTTGGCATTACATGCAATTTCTCCACCAATGCCATTACAGAACTTGCAAAGACCTGGTTGAACACCAAACTGTCAAGGGCAATGCATGTTATCACTGAACAGGAAAACAATCTTAAAAAGTATGATCTGGAAAAGATATCTGCAAGTATATCAAAAGCCAGAATAGATGCAGGCACCATCATCTCTTCCATTGAGGTGGGCAGAGAGGGCTATATATTTGCAGTCAATATACGTGGTATTATCACCATGCATCCTGACAAAGGTCTCCTGGGCCGGGATGTGAGTAAAGAAGAGTGGTTCTCTAAAATAAAACAAGGGAAAGGTCAAATTGCATATAGATTCGGTGACAGCAGACAACTTGCCATGTATGACTATTTTAAACCATGGCAATGGTTTGTTCTTGCCACAGACCCCCTGGAGGATTTTTACGGACCTGCCAGCCAGATAAAACCATGGTTCCTGATTTCAGGGGCGTTGGGATCATTTATAATGGCTGTGGTTTTGCTTTTTTTAAGCCGCCGACTGACCAAACCCCTGGGTTCCTTAACACAGGGAGCTGAACAGATCGGCAGGGGAGATCTCAAAACCCGTATCCCGGTCCGATCCAATGATGAGTTTGGCTCTCTTGCCAGAACATTTAACAAAATGACCGCCCGTCTTCAGGAAATAACCGTCTCCCGTGATGAACTTGAAAAAGAAATCCAGGAAAGAATCAAAGCTGAAAAAAAGATCCTGGACAGTGAAAGACGATTTCAAAAGATGCTCAATGTGATCCCGGATATGATCTCCATCCAAGACCCTGACATGAATATTGTTTACAGTAACTGGCACGGACGTGGAAATATTCCTGAAGAGAGACGAAAACTACATACAAAATGCTATAAGACCTATAGAGGATACGATGATATATGTCCTGACTGCCAGGTAACAAAAGTATTAAAAACCAAAACACAATATGAAACAGAAACAAAATCATCAGATGGAACCTGGCTGGATATAAGAGCTATTCCTCTGCTTGATGAAAATAACAATGTGGAACTATTTGTAAAATGGGTCAGGGATATCACAGAGCAGAAAAGACTTGAAGCAAACCTGCACCAGATCCAGCGGATGAAAAGCATAGGAACCCTTGCAGGGGGTATTGCCCACAACTTTAATAACATCCTCATGGGTATCCAGGGTAACTGCTCTTTGATGAAAATGAACAAAGAAAATTCCCATCCTGATTTAAAACGTCTGAAAAATATCGAAAAATCCATCAAGGATGCTTCCTGTCTGACACAACAGCTGTTAGGCTTTGCCAGAGGCGGTAAATACGACATCATGTCCGTTGATTTGAATCAAATCATAGAAGGTGAAACCCGGATATTTGAGCAGACCAGACAGGATATCACAATGGAGAGAAAATATCACCAGCACCTCCACACAGTTGAAGTTGATGAAGGACAGATAAAACAGGTTCTTCTCAATCTCTATATTAATGCATGCCATGCCATGCCCAACGGCGGCAAGATCAGTGTGCATACTGAAAACATAATAATAGACAATAACTATATGGCACCTTTTAAGGTTAAACATGGTCAATATGTCAAAGTATCTGTATCAGACACAGGCATAGGTATGGACAAAAAAACCAGGCAGAGAATATTTGAGCCTTTTTTTACCACTAAAACAATGACAAAAGGTACCGGCCTTGGACTCTCTTCTGTATATGGAATCATCAAGAGCCATGGCGGTTTTATAAATGTTTACAGTGAAAAGGATAATGGAACCACTTTTAAGGTATATCTGCCCGGCTCAGAAAAACAAGTTGTTCAAACCACAACTCCATCCCCAAAAGCTGTCAATAAAGCTGTAAATGATGATGGGGCAATTCTTCTTGTGGATGATGAAAAACAGATCATCGAGGTCAATGAGGAACTTTTACAGGAGTTAGGCTATAAAAGCTGAAGCAGCAAGCAAAAAACGGGCTTAATTCTATATTCGGGCACTTGATGGTGGGGTCTGGCTTTCGTTATTGTTATTATCTTGACTTTTTTGGTTAATGTGAACGGGGTCAGGCCTGTGCACGCCTGATGGTGGGGTCAGGCTTTCGTATCAGACACTGCTTGAGGGAAAAAAAAGATGCCTGAGCCATCCCCAAAAGGTGTTTCCCTTGAGAATTGCACGCTCCTGGGAGTCAAGAAACATGTTTATGCTGTCAGAGTCTGAAAATCTGTCCTTTCTGGTTATCATTTCTTTTTCCGGATCAATTTCTCTAACAATCTTTGCAGGATTTCCAACGGCAATACAATTTGCAGGAATATCTGTGGAGACAACAGCACCTGCTCCTATTATACTGTTTTTGCCAATGGTCACGCCTTTGCAGATAATGGCACTGTCACCGATCCAGACATTTTCCTCAAGTTTTACAGGAAAAGCCTCTTTCGGCGGCAGACTTCTATCGTAAATCCCATGCCAGTCTGAATCTGTAATATATGCATTACTTGCAATCATACAATTATCAGCTATTTTAATATCACTGGCTGCACTTATTCTTACTCCAGGGGAGATAAGAACATGGTCACCAATATCTATCCCATTAATACCTTTTTTTTCAGACCACACAGTAAGCCTGGTCTTTTTATCCGAAGACGCAAGAAGTGTGACATTGTCTCCAATTTTCACTGGAGCTCCAAAGACTTCAATGTACCAGGCTTTTACAACAAAAGAATTCTTACCAAAAGAATCAAAATGGGGAACCAGAAAATGACGCAGATAAAAATTCTGGAATCCAAACCAGATCTTTTTTATATAATATGGACGATGATCCTTTCTCATAAAACTTTTTATCCTTTGTAACCGGCACGGCCGGAGCGTGGTTTCCGCATCGGCCACAACAAATTTAGGGTCGAAGACGCGGAGCCAAGTCTATCATTGCAGTCGTTTGGACGGACTTTCATATAAACGCATACAATTCGGCAGTTGCAGGTAATTGACAGCAAAAATCCTGTAAACGATTACTATCCTTTATACCTGAAACCATCCCAGGCATCATGGCAAAAAAGCCTTGAAGCAGGAGTTAGATGATACAGGGTGTCTGCAGCCAAAAGAGTCACGCCATTTGTCCAGGAAATTTTCTCTTCGGGCCAGATAACCATATCTGGAAAAGTATAGCCACACCAGAAAGTTCCATCATCATAAACCCGTTCCTGAATCCAGGAAAATACAATTTTTGCAATACCAGTGTTGCCCATGGCAGCAAGGGAAAGTACCAGCTCACTTGTTTCAGCTATTGTGATCCATGGACGGTCAGAGACACATCTTACACCCTGGCCTTCCACAACGTACTTTTTCCAGTATTTTTCAATCCTTCTCCCAGCAGCATCCTCTGCCATGGCACCGGAAAGCACAGGATAAAACCAGTACATGGAGAACCTTGATTTACTGATATTATAAATATGGATACTGTTTTTTATTGAAGAACCAAGTTTCTCAAAAGCTGTTTCCCATACTCTCTCCCGCCTGCCAAGAACAGAAGCAATGGCAATGGCACATTTCAGGCTTACGTATATGGAACTGCATCCTGTAAGAAGGGCCATGGGGTCCACTTCGCCGTCAGGGCTTTTTGCCCAGAATATTTCACCCCTCTCTGTTTGAAGGCTTATGCTGAAATCAACGGCCTTTTTCACACATTGCCACATCTGTTCAAGAAAAGAGATATCTTTTTTAACAAGCCATGTATGAAAAACACCTGTGGCAATGTATGCTGACATATTTGTTTCACGGGTTCTGTCATCCGGGTTGCCGTCAATATAAGAGGAATACCAGGAACCGTCCTGATTCTGATTGTTCAACATCCATTGAAAAGCACACCTGGATTCTTTATTAAAACCTCCAACATTTAGCCCCATTGCAGATTCCACAAGATCCCATGGATCTGTTTTTCCTCCTTCATGCCATGGTATCTCTCCGGAATCCCTTTGCAAAATAGCAATAAAGCGTGCAACTGAGTCTATATTCAGAACATAAGAAGATCGTGCTTCAAAATTTTTCAGTTCCATGTTAATTCACCTTGGTTTAAAAATATACCTCGTTCCCAGGATAGAGCCTGGAAACGAGGGGGAATGGGATAAGAGTTAGCCTAACCGCTTCGATCCCTTATTCGTCAAATTGTTAATTTTATGACAACTCGTTTTGCCATGCTTGTCATAATAAAATAGTAAATATTCGGCTTATATTTAACAGAACCTGATATTAATGGCAAGCAGCAATTCCAACCTCAGCTTTCGCTGACCTGGGTTGGCCATGCTTTCCCAATACATGAATACTCATTCATATTATTTATTTTGTAACAAAACTCAAAAAAAAGAAAATCCCTAAAAAACTAAAATCTGTAACCTTTTGAAATTGATAAATAATCATATTTATGCACAAAAACATATTAATTAAAAAAAACCTTGACAGACCCAGGAAAACTCTGGTAAGCAGAACTGAATACTCATTCATAGTATGTAAATGAATCATAATAATATTCAGGAGGAAGTCATGAGTAGAAAGATCAGAAAGGCTGCAGTAATCGGTTCTGGAATCATGGGCGGCGGAATCGCTGCTCTCCTTGCCGGTGCTGGGGTTAATGTACTGCTTTTGGACATTGTTCCCTTTGACCTAAAGGATGAAGAGAAAAATGATCCTGCAGCAAGAAACAGAATCGTAAAAGCAGGTATGGATGCAGCTCTTGCATCAGCACCTTCTCTTTTTATGACAAAAAAAGACGCAACTTTGATTAAAACAGGCAACCTTGAAGATGATTTTGACAAGCTTGCCGAATGTGACTGGATTGTTGAAGTTGTGGTTGAAAATCTTAAAATCAAGCAGAATCTTTTTAAAAAGATTGAAAAAATCAAAAAACCCGGTGCCATAATCAGTTCCAACACATCAGGTATTCCATTAAAGGATATGTCTGAAGGACTTTCCAAAGAGTTCAAGGACCACTTCATGGGCACCCATTTTTTCAATCCAGTCCGGTACATGCATCTGCTTGAGCTTATACCAGGTGCTGATACCCTGCCTGAAGTTCTGGATTTTATCGCAGGCTTTGGTGAAAAACACCTTGGCAAGGGTATTGTATGGGCAAAAGATACTCCAAACTTTGTTGGAAACAGAATTGGAGTTCAGGGTATTGGTAAAGTCATGGTGGCAATGCTTGAAGACGGGCTTACTGTTCCTGAAGTTGATGCCGTATTCGGTGCTGCTCTTGGTCGTCCAAAAACAGCAATTTTTAAAACAACCGATCTTGTTGGTCTTGATACAATGGTCCATGTGTGCCAGAACTCCTATGATCTCTGTCCCGAGGACGAACAGAGGGATGCCTTTATAGTTCCTGAATTTGTAAAAACAATGATCGAAAAAAATCTTCTTGGTAACAAAACCAGAGCAGGTTTTTACAAAACTGATCTTACTCCTGAATGGAAAAAAATCAGAAAAGTGATCAATCCTGCAACACTTGAATATGAAGATCTTGTAAGACCATCATTTCCATGTCTTGATGAAGCCAAAAAGAAAGAAACCCTGGCTGAAAAAATCAAATGTGTTGTAGATGGTGATGATAAAGGGGCAAAATTTGCCTGGAAGATAATTGCCAACAGCTTTCAGTATGCTGCAAACAGAATCCCGGAAATTTCAGATACAATTATTGAAATAGATAATTCCATGAAATGGGGATACAATTTTGAAATGGGTCCCTTTGAAACATGGGATGCTATAGGTGTTAAAGAAGCTGTTGAAAGAATGGAAAAAGAAGGGCTTGAAGTACCGGGAAATGTAAAGGCAATGCTTGATGCAGGAAACAGCAGTTTTTACAAACTTGAAAGCGGCATTAAATATTTTTATGATTTTGCATCCTCTTCATACAAAAAAGTTCCTGTAAGCAAAACCATGGTATCCCTGGCAGCAGCAAAGGGAAATAATAAAACTGCTTTTGAAAACAGTTCAGCAAGCCTGATTGATATTGGGGACGGTGTTTTTTGTATTGAATTTCATACCAAAATGAATGCCCTGAATGGTGAAATTATTGACTCCATTGACAAGGCTCTTGATTATGTTGATGCCAATGGTATCGGCATGGTGATCGGAAACGAAGCAGGCGGAATGCCCGGGGCTTTCTCTGCAGGAGCCGATCTCTCCTTTGTATCAAAACTCTGCCATGACAAAAAATATACAGAAATGGATGCTTTCCTGAAAAAAGGTCAGGAAGGAATCCAGAGAACAAAATATTCCCCATTCCCTGTTGTTGCTGCACCCTATGGAATGACCCTGGGCGGAGGCTGTGAAACATGCCTTGGTGCTGACAGAATAGTTGCCCATGCAGATCTGTATATGGGCCTTGTTGAAATCGGCGTAGGACTTCTCCCTGCCGGTGGTGGAACAATGAATATCTGGAAAAAATTTGTAGATGCACTTCCAGCAGGAGTTGCAAAGGATACTGATCTTGCAAAACTCTTTATTCCTGCATTTATGAATGTTGCCATGGCAAAGGTCTCCATGTCTGCAGCCCAGGCAGCCGGAAACGGATACTTAGGACTGGCTGACAGAATTGTATTCAACCGTGACAACCTCATTGGCGAAGCAAAGAAAGAAGTCCTTAAAATGGTGGATGATGCATATGCTCCACCTGCAAAAAAACTTTTAAGAGTCATGGGTAATGCAGGTCAGGGTATGATAAACGGCGAAATTTTCAATATGCGTTGTGGAAATTTCATGAGCGATCACGATGCGTTCCTTGCCAAACGTATTGCATATGTTATGAGCGGCGGTGATGTAAACAAGAACAGCGAAATCCCCGAGGAGACAATCCTTAAACTTGAAAGAGAAGCGTTTGTTGATTTTACAAAGGAAGAAAAGACCATTGCCAGAATCGATCATATGCTTAAAACCGGCAAACCCCTAAGAAACTAAATTAAGGAGGAATCTCAAAATGAGAGAGGCTTATATAGTACAGTCATTAAGAACGCCTGGCTGCAAACAGAAGAGAGGTCATTTCAAGGAGACAAGACCTGAGGAACTCCTTTCATTTATCCTGAAAACTGTTGTTGAAAAGACAGACGGCATCACCTATGATGATTTTGATGATATAATGTGCGGCTGTTCGTTTCCTGAGGCTGAACAGGGTCTTAACATAGGAAGAGTATGTGCCAGAATGGCAGGTTTTCCAAACAAAGTATCCGGAGCAACTGTAAACAGATTCTGCTCTTCAGGACTTGAAGCCATAGCCCTTGCATCTGCACGGGTTCAGATGGGATGGTCAGAAGCTGTCATTGGTGCAGGTGTTGAATCCATGACATTTGTTCCCATGGGTGGAAATACTCCAAGACCCCATCCTGAATTGTCAAAAACATACCCTGAAATGTACACATCCATGGGTATTACTGCTGAAAACGTGGCAAACAGATATAATATATCCAGAGAAGAACAGGATATATTTGCATCCAAATCCCAGGCAAAAGCTGCCAGAGCCCGTGACAACGGACTTTTCACAGAACTTGTTCCAACTCCTGCATATAAATATGTACAACAGGAGGATGGTAAATACAAAAAAGTGCAGTTCATGGTTGATGCTGATGACGGAATCAGGGAATCAACTCCCGAGGGTCTTGGAAAACTGCGTACAGTCTTTGCTGTCAACGGCAGTGTAACAGCTGGAAATTCTTCCCAGACCACAGATGGTGCTGCTGCAAGCATTATTGTTTCAAAAGAAAAATGTGAGGAACTGGGATTAAAACCCATTGCAAAACTTATATCCTACACCACAATTGGATGCAATCCAGACGAAATGGGAGTAGGTCCCCGCTATGCAATACCAAAAGTTCTCAAGCAGGCAGGAATGACCATTGATGATATTGATATCTATGAAATCAATGAAGCCTTTGCCTCCCAGGCACTCTACTCCATAAGAGAAATAGGGCTCAACGATTATATGGACAAAATCAACATCCACGGCGGTGCAATAGCCCTTGGTCATCCATTGGGATGCACAGGTGCAAAACTTACTGCAACATGTCTTGCAAATCTTAAAGAGGTAAACGGCAAATACGGTGTGGTCTCCATGTGTATTGGCGGCGGCATGGGTGCTGCTGCTATCTTTGAAAGGATGTAAAACAAAATTGCAGAACCATGCAATCCATCCATAGCTGATTAATATCAGTGCTGTCCAAAAGGATGCTCTCAATAAAGGGAGCATCCTTTTTTTTTGCTTTTACCACTTTTAAAAAAAATGAAAAAATCTTGACAAATGTCATTGTATTCATTTATATCAGTTATAGATAGTAGACTGAGCGCTCGATCGTTAGATGCTTTTTTTATATGGGTCAAAGATGCGAAGCCAACTCCGTTCAATGTGCTGTAATAATGAGCGTTTCATTCTTTGTTGTGCCCGTCAGGGCGATGAATCTGCTTCCAAAATATAAAGTTATTTTTGGGCGAACCGAGTACTGATTTAATACATTACATACAAACAAACAAGGAATTATGGACTATGAAATTCACCATTGGAAAAAAATTAACCATGAGTTATCTTGTGCTGGCTTGTCTTGTACTTTTGTCAGGGAGTGTGGGGATTATTATCCTGAACAAAGTTGCACAATCTGCTGACACGGTTGTCAGGGAAAAGGTTCCTGTTCAACAGGCTGTCATGAACAGTGCTCTTGTTGTGGAAAAAAATCAGAAATCCATACACCACTATCTTAGCAGCCATTCCGGATTACAGAAAAAAGAAAAGGCTCTGCTTGATAATCTGGATAAATGTGATATGTGGCTTGCCATGCTTAAGATGGGTACTGAATCTGATAAATTCAAAAAAAGCATGTATGGAAAACTTTATAATAAAAACAACTTAAAAATATCATTTCACAAAGTATCCAAAGAGATGCTTGCCATGGTCAACAAAGCCTTAGAAAAGAATGCCGTTTTTAAGAAAAATTGCCTTAATCTTATAGAAACTCACAATAACTATACTGCCTATTCAGTAACAATAGACAAAAAAAACTATACTCTCCCTGTATTTCTAAACATAATCCAGCGCAAGCATCTTGACTGGCTTAAAATGCTGCAAGATGCTGTTACTGGTAATAATCCTTTTAAAGAGAATATAGATCCGGAAAAAGGATTGATGGGTCTATGGCTTGCATCATACAAGATTAATGATCAAAAGCTTATGAAACTTGTTAAAAGACTGGACAAGTACAACAAAAGAATGAAAGCTGCTGCTGTAAAAATAAACAGAGAAACCACCTATAAAGGCAAATTAAAAAGATTTAACCGTGGAAAACTGGCTGTTTCCCAGCTCGACAGATATTTTACCAAACTGCATGAATATACAGCCCCTGTTTATACTAAAATGGAAACTATCAGGTTTAATCAACTCAATCTCCTGGCAGAGTCAGCAGAGGCAATAAACAGCGATCTTGACAATTTGATCAAAAAAGCTGAGCAGGAGATGGAATCAGCTCTGTTAAAATCAGAAAAAACAAAAAAAAACGGTTCCCTGTTTCTCATTGTTATTACCATAGCTTCAGTTGTGATTGCAGTATTTCTCGGAATCCTGGTAAGCCGCTTTTTTGCCGGCAGGATACAGGCTCTGGTCAAAGGAATCCAGGAAATTGCCAGGGGAAATCTTAAGGAGAAGGTTAAGGTTACATCTAAGGACGAACTTGGAGATCTTGCTTGCGAAACCAACAAAATGATAGATAACCTCAGGGAAATGATTGGTAAGGTTGGCACTTTTTCAGAACAGCTTGCAGGCTCTTCAAGTGAACTCTCTGATCTTTCCACCCATATGTCCCAGGGTGCTGAAAATATGACAGGTAATTCTGAATCTGTTGCAAGTGCTGCTGAGGAGATGAGTTCCAACATGAATTCAGTTGCTGCAGCCTGTGAAGAGGCATCAACCAATATAAACACAGTTTCGTCTGCAACAGAAGAGATAAATACTTCAATAACCGAAATAGCCAAAAACTCTGAAAAGAGCAGATCAGTTACAGAGGACGCTGTCACCAGGACAGGCAATGCTTCAGAAAAAATCCATGAACTTGGAAAAGTTGCCTCGGAGATAAATAAAGTCACAGAGGTTATTTCTGAAATTTCAGAACAGACAAATCTCCTTGCACTGAATGCAACCATAGAGGCTGCCCGGGCAGGAGAAGCAGGCAAAGGATTTGCTGTTGTCGCATCTGAAATAAAGACGCTTGCAAGGCAGACAGCAGAAGCCACAACAAATATTAAAAACAGTATTGATACCATCCAGGGTTCTACATCTGAAACTATTCAGGAAATTGAAAGTGTGTCAAAGGTTATAGCCAATGTAAATGAAATTGTCGGCACCATTGCCACAGCAGTTGAAGAACAGTCTGTAACAACAAGGGAAATTGCAGAAAACATGGGTCAGGCATCAGCGGGACTTCAGGAGGTAAATGAAAATGTTTCCCAGAGTTCAGGCGTGGCAGATGAAATTGCAAAAGAGATAGGAAATGTGAGTCAAGTCAGTGAAGAGGTAAACCAAGGCAGTGATCAGATCAAAAACAGTGCAGGGGCACTTGCAAACCTGGCAGAAGAACTGAAAACCCTGGTGGGAACTTTTCAGTTTGAATAAACCGGCATACCCTAAAGGACAGAAACTGGCCGAAGGTAGGCCGAAGCATGGTAATCGCATCGGCACAACAAATAAATAATGAAAGTCTAGGATAACAGTCGTTTGCATGGACTTTCATATCAAAAACTGGGCTTGGTTCTAACGTCGGCCATATATCCTGACCCCACCATCAAGTGGCTGAATATAGAACCAAGCCTCGAAAACTAAAAGGAGTTGGCCGAATATTTACGGAGAACAGACTGAAATTTTATATTTTCAGTCAAATAATAAAATGAAACAGCTTTGACCACAGGGGATATCAGCGGTTTTCATTCAATTAATTACGGTAAGGAGGGATTAACAGATGGTAAGCAGAAAAATTTGTTCGATTTTTATTCTATTTTTTGTTCTTTTATTCTTTTCTTCTACAGGTTTTGGAGAACCTCTTTCTCCAAAGCTCTGTAAAGAAAAGGTACAGGCTGCTGCAAAACTTGTTAAAAAAGAAGGAAAAGGGGCCTTTAACAAACTAAAAGATCCCGATGGTGAATTCAGATTTGGTAACGACAATGGTTATATATGGGTACATAATATGGAATGTGTAATGATTATGCACCCCATCAAGCCTTCCCTGGTAGGCAAGGGACTTTTTGAACTCCGTGACATCAATGGTGTCTACTTTTTTGTGGCTTTTAATGAGATGGTAGAAGAATACGGAAAAGGATGGGTTCCCTATATGTGGCCAAAACCAGGTCAAAAAGATGCCTCCCAAAAAATCTCATATGTAATGCTGGTTGAGCATGGAGGCAATGAATACGTTGTTGGCAGCGGCATGTATGATGTTACCGGTGATGATATTAAAAAAGCATTTCCCAATGATAAGGTTTACGAGGATTAAATAAGTAGAAATTAAAGTCCGCTGCTCAATTCTCAATTAACTCAATTAACTCAATTAAAAAAGCTGCTCCTTGCGGAGCAGCTTTTTTTGTAAGTACTTACAATTCGGCAAATTGACTGTGAACGGTTACCTTTTTTAGGCCTGGTTTTAACGTCGGCCATATATCCTGATTGCAGGAACAGACCCCACCCTCAATTGGCCAAAGATAGAACAAACCCCTCTTTTTTTATCCCATAACAATCATTCCATGCCCATAAGTTGTGCATAATGGCAGCAGTTCTTTTTTTCTCCTTGACCCAAAAAATCTTTTTTCTTATAGTTCATAACAAGACTCTGCCTTTTCCAGGAGTTCCGCTATAGATAATGATGAAATAAAACCGGGGAAGAAGGATAACATGACAAAACAAATTGTGATTTTCATGGTCATTTTATTAACAGCAGCCATGGTCCAGGGAGAGATATATTTCTGGAGTGACAGCAAGGGTATCAGGCATTTCAGCAATATTTCCCACCCTTCCCTGGAGAAAAATCTTCAAAAATATAATGAAAATAAGAGAGAATCAATTGTTCTTCCTGAATTTAAGAATAAAAAAAAACAATTTAAAGTTCTAAAGGTTTATGATGGAGATTCCATCAAAGTTACAGGTTATACTCTCACCTTTATGGTAAGACTTGTTGGTATTGATGCACCTGAATCAGGCAGAAAAGGAACTTTGGGCCAGCCCTACAGCAAACAGTCAAAAAAACTTTTAAAAAAATATGTATCAGGTCAAAAAATCAACCTTAAAAGCTATGGAACGGGAGGATACAACAGACAGCTGGCTGAAATTTTTATTAATGGAATCAATGTTAATATTGAAATGGTAAAAGCCGGCCTGGCAGAAGTTTACAGGGGCACTTCCCCTTCTGATCTTAATACCGCTCCCTACCACCTGGCAGAGGCTGATGCAAAAAGATCATACAGAGGAATCTGGTCTCTTGGTTCTAAATACAAAAGCCCCAGGACGTGGAGAAAGGAGCACCCAAGATAGATCAACCCAGGCAGAAAAAAGCAAAGCTGTTAGAGTGAGGGTGTAGTCAGGCTTGCATTATTGTCGTTATTAAGATATGAGTACCCAAAAAAGTTAAAGACGAAGCAGAAGATACATTGACATGTACTTCAAGTGCCCGACTACACAAAGTGCATAGCTCTGTGAACGTTTAACAAAATTTTCTACTCAAGGAATAACTATTAGAAGCCCATGAACATCATAGATATTATCAGCAAAGAATCAAGTCTGTCAGCAAAACAGGTGGCTGCTGTTATTGAGCTGCTGGACCAGGGAGGAACCATCCCTTTTATTGCCAGGTACAGAAAAGAGAAGACCGGTTCCTTAGATGAGGTGGCAATCAAAGATATCAGGGACAGGGTAAGTATCTTAAAAGAACTGACAGCCAGAAAGGAGTCCATCCTCAAATCTCTTGTGGAAAGAGAGCTTTTCACAGAAACCCTTGGCAAAAATATTGACAGGGCTTCCTCCATGACCGAACTGGAAGACCTCTACGAAAAATACAGGCCAAAGAAAAAAACCAGAGCCCAGGCAGCAAGGGAAAAAGGATTAGAACCACTGGCCCTGTTTCTGATGAACCAGTCCGGCCGTGATCCGGAGCTTGAGGCTGACAACTACATATGCCCTGATCAGAATATTGCATCGGTTAAAGATGCCCTGGCCGGTGCCAGGGATATTATTGCCGAAATTGTAAACGAAGATCCAAAGGTGCGGGCGGCTGTAAGAGATCTGTTTTTCAAAACTGCTCTGATTCAATCCAGAGTAAAAAAAGGAAAAGAAGAAACCGATAGTAAATTCAGAGATTAC
>JAYEHB010000587.1:0-14612 GCA_034659375.1 Thermodesulfobacteriota bacterium | reverse complement strand
TATGTTCTAAACGGCTGCTAAAAAAACTACTTTTAGCTGTCTAATCAAACCACAAACCAGCAGTGCTGATTCGAGCCTGAAGAATTGAGCTTTTGCAAGCCCAAGTCTTTAGACTTGGGTTGTTGACAGATATCCCATATCAACTAATATATTTTATCTCATATAACTGCCATGGGCAGCCTTGGTGGTCTAAGTCTGCACACAACAAATGATGAAAGTTACACTCCTGGTTTGCCAGGACTTTCATATAAAATAGTATCAATTAATGTCAAGGGGACTATAGCCCCCAACAATAAATCGCCGGGACCCTTATATCAAACTGATAGTTCACTCTTTATCATCAGAATTTGATTTTGCAGCAGCTTCTTCAAGATTGTTCCGTAAAAGTTCACCAAAAGATGATGTTACAGGTTTCTCTTTTTTAACATTATTGGTGGTGGTGGTAAAAGTCTTGACGACCTCTTCCTCTTCTTCATTTTCCAGGCGTTTAATGGAAAGACCTATACGTCTCTCATCGCTGTTTATATTCATCACTTTTGCAGCAACGGTGTCCTTAACCTTGAATTTATCCGATGGAGTTTTGATCTTATCTTTACTTATCTCTGATACATGGATAAGTCCTTCAATACCCTCTTCTAACTCTACAAAGACTCCAAAATCAGTAACATTTGTCACAACACCTGAAATCTCTGTTCCCACCTGATAACGCTCTTCAACTGTTTTCCAGGGATCAGGCTGAATCTGTTTGATTCCAAGAGAAAATCTTTCACTTGATTTATTAATGTCAAGAACAACAGCCTGCACGGTATCGTTCTTTTTATAAACTTCAGAAGGATGTTTAATACGTTTTGTCCAGGATATATCTGAAATATGAACAAGACCGTCAATATCATCATCGATTCCAATGAAAAGTCCAAAATCAGTGATGTTCTTTATCTTGCCTTCAATAACAGTTCCCACAGGATATTTATCACTGATCACTTCCCATGGATTTTCCATTGTCTGCTTGATACCAAGAGATATTCTTCTGTTATCAGGTTTAAGATCAAGAACAACAGCCTCAATCTCTTCACCCACAGAAACTATTTTGGATGGATGACGTACTTTTCTTGTCCATGACATTTCAGAGACATGGATAAGGCCTTCAACACCCTCTTCCAACTCAATAAAAGCTCCGTAATCTGTAAGACTTACAACCTTACCCTTAACCTTTGAATTAACAGCATATTTCTCAACAGCAGTTGTCCATGGATCAGGAGTTAGTTGTTTCATACCAAGTGATACGCGTTCTTTTTCAAAATCATAGGAGAGAATTTTAACTTTAATGGTATCTGCTACAGAAAAGAGCTCTGAAGGATGTTTTACACGTCCCCATGAGATGTCAGTGATATGAAGAAGTCCATCAACACCACCAAGATCTACAAACACACCGTATTCTGTTATATTTTTAACAACACCTTCCATAACCTTGTCATTTTCAATGGCCTCAAGAGTGGCAGTTCTTGCCTGCTCACGCTCTGACTCAAGGATAACACGTCTTGAAAGTACGATATTGCTTCTTTTTCTATTATACTTAAGAATTTTAAAAGTATAGGTCTGGTTAACCATCTCATCCATATTGCGGATGGGCCTTAAATCTGCCTGGGAGCCGGGTAAAAAACCCTGAAGTCCAATATCAACTGAGAATCCACCTTTGACCCTGCTTGTGATAAGACCATCTATGGTGCCGTCAGCCTCGTAAATATCTTTAATGGCATCCCACACTTTAACCTTGGCTGCTTTTTCCTTGGAGAGGATCACTGTCTCGTCTTCCTCATCCCAGACTTCAACCATCACTTCGACCTGATCGTTGAGTTTTACATCAACATTGCCATCTTCGTCTTTGAACTCAGAAATTGAGATCTGCCCTTCTGATTTGTATCCCACGTCAACAAGCACATGATCCTTGTCAACAGCAATTATGGTGCCGGTTACAACCTGGCCTTCTTCAAAGCGCTTAAAGCTTTCCTCATAAATGCCCATTAGTTCTTCCATGGTCTCTTCACCTGTAATCTCAGGCTTTGGAGTTTCATCTTCCTCTTTGACATCAGAAGATTCACCACCCTCAAGGACTTCAGAGGTCTCTTCATTTTCTAATTCTTCACTGTTCTCTTCACCTGTAGTCTCAGGCTCAGGAGTTTCGACGATCTCTAATTCTTCAGTGTCCATTTCATTGTTCTCGTTTGTTTCAGCAATGTTATTCATAATTGATAGTTCCCCTTAAACAAAATTTTATACTCTGCAAGAGAGTATAATTCTGAATTTTGTAACATTAATAAAAAAAAAACGCAACAACAAAATAGAAAAAAATGACGTACTTTAAATTAACGGTTAATAATTAAAAGCATTTGACCAACTACTTTGTCTATTGTTAAATCAGTGGAATCAACCATGATTGCGTCAATCGCCGGTTTTAAGGGAGCTTCTTTGCGCTGTGAATCATTTTTATCCCGTTTTGCCATGCTTGTTTCAACATCAGCAAGGATATGTCCTGTTTTACCCATCTCCTTATAACGTCTTAATGCCCTTATTTTCAAATCAGCAAAAAGAAAAAATTTAAAATCAGCATTGGGAAAAACTATGGTTCCCATATCTCTTCCCTCAAAAACCGCATTGTTTTTTTTTGCGATATTCTTTTGTATCTCAAGAAGAGAAGCCCTGACAGCTAATTTTGCAGACACAGCAGATGCCAGCATTGAAATTTTATCGCTCCTGATGAAAGCAGTAATATCCCGGCCTGAACTTAACAGAGCAAAAGAGTCTTTTTTTAAAACAGGTTCAATGTTAATTCTGCTCAAAAATTTATTAAGAGCGGCATCATCCTGCCAGTCAATGCCACTCTCATCCACTTCAAAGGCCACTCCTCTGTAAAGAGAACCTGTATCAACATAAATATATCCAAGCTTTTCGGCAAGGATTCTGCTCACAGTTGTCTTACCGGAACCTGCCGGTCCGTCAATGGTTATGGTCTTTGTCTTCATATAAGTTAACCTGTGACTTTTTTCAGGGCATTTATAAATGCCTGATTTTCTGTTTCAAGACCGGCATTCACCCTAAGACAGGTTTTAAACCCATAAGAACCCATGGCCCTGACAATAACCCCATGCTTCAACATCTCTTTAAAAACATATGAAGCGTCTTTTTTGACATCCACAAGGAAAAAATTGGCCTGGGTGGGATAGGTTTTTAATCCCATTTCTGCAAGCTCTGCTTCTAAAAAATCCACACCCATGTGCATTGTTACAAGACTGTTTTTCAGATACTCCTCATCGTCAAGGGCTGCGGCTGCGGCTGCCTGGGCCAGAGAATTCACATTAAAGGGCTGTCTTATCCTGTGAAGAACCCCTGCAATACTCTTAGACATCACTCCATAGCCGACCCTGAAACCTGCAAGGCCATAGGCCTTTGAAAAAGTTCTAAGGGATACTACTCTTTTGTCTGACAATGGTTTTTTAAGACTATTATAGACATTTTCATCTCTGACAAATTCAATATATGCCTCGTCAGCAACAACAATCACATTATCAGGCACCTTTTTGATAAATTGTTTAAATTCATCCTTTGAAAAACAACTTCCCGTTGGATTGTTGGGATTTGTAAGGAAAATCATGCAGGTTTTTTCAGTGATGCTCTCAGCAAGTGCGGTAAGATCAATGGAAAAACCCTTTAACGGAACCTTTACCGGCACTCCACCCGCAGCTTTTACAGATATTTCATACATGAGAAAAGAAGGAAAAGGCATGACAGCCTCATCTCCCGGTCTTAAAAAAGAGTGGGCAAGCAGTGCAATAAGGTCATCAGAACCGTTTCCAATGATGATATTTTCAGACTTTACACTGAATTTTTCAGCAAGCTTGTGTGTTAATTTATAAGCACTGCCGTCTGGATATCGATTCACCTGGTCAAGATGTGTCTTAACAGCAGCTACAGCCATGGGAGAGGGGCCACAGGGATTTTCGTTGGAAGCAAGCTTTACTGACTTTGATATTCCATACTCTCTTTCAAGCTCTTCAACAGGCTTTCCAGGCTCATATGGATCAATGGACATGATATGTTCCGGGACATTTAATTTCATGCAAAATCTCAATTTTTTAATTTTAGGTTTAATTCTAAGGTTTTAATTTTAAGATTCTAATTTCAAGATTCTAAGTTTAAGATTCTAAGTTCAAGGTTCTAATTTCAACTGTTATTTAGTTTGAATTTGATATTTTGTCAACTTTTGTGGTAAATAAACAATAAAATTTTTCCCGATGGAAAATAGGGATCAGGCTTTGCCCTCGTTCCAAAGCTGGGGCTTGGGAACGAGGCCGGAATGCAAGGCCCGGGTATGCAGACGTACTCATGTACTTCAAATGCCCTCCAACACAGCAGGTGCAGCACCTCTTAAACGCTTAGTTGATTTGCCGAACTGTAAGCGTTTACAGGGTGCTGCAGATGCAAGGCGGAGGGTATGCAGACGTACTCATGTACTTCAAATACCCTCCAACACAGCAGGTGCAGCACCCTGTGAACGCTTACAAAAAAAAGGATTAGGATTGTGGTTATAACCGGTCTTGAAAATTTAGCACAGAATCCGCCAAACTATTTAAAAGGTAAAAAACTGGGTCTGCTTGCAAATCCAGCGTCAGTGGATTCTTCCTTTCATCATGCATCAAGTATAATCAATAAAGCCTTTCCAGGTCAGCTTAAGGCTATGTTTTCACCCCAACACGGATTTTATGCTGAAAAACAGGATAATATGATAGAGTCCAGACATTCAACAGATCTCAAGTATGGCATCCCTCTGTTCAGCCTGTACAGCAGCACAAGGATTATAACAAAAGAGATGTTCGATCTTATAGATGTACTGATAATAGATCTTCAGGATGTTGGAACAAGGGTCTACACCTTTATTTACACAATCTCCTTTTGCATGGAAGCTGCAGCCGGATACAATAAGAAAATTGTTATTCTGGACCGGCCAAATCCCCTGGGAGGAGTTGAAGTTGAAGGAAACATTCTTTCAAAGGATTATAGATCTTTTGTGGGCAGGTTCCCCATACCAATGCGCCATGGTCTTACAGTGGGGGAGATATCATCCATGTTCAATGATCTCCTTAATATTGCATGCAAGCTTTATATCATCCCCATGAAAGCATGGAAAAGGGAGATGCTCTTTTCTGACACAGCCCTTCCCTTTATTGCCCCTTCACCTAATCTGCCAACCCCGGCATCTACACTGGTCTATCCAGGCCAGGTGATTTTTGAAGGAACTAATATCTCTGAAGGAAGGGGGACAACCCAGCCATTTGAACTATTTGGCGCACCATTTATTGACAGAGATAAAATTTTTGATTATGCCAGAGACAAAATTTTGGGAGCAACACTGAGACCGGTATGTTTTCAGCCGACATCAGGAAAATGGCAGGATCAGGTCTGCTCCGGGTTTCAGATACATGTAACAGATCCCCATTTATTTCGTCCATATAAAACTTCTTTAATGCTTTTGCAGCAGATAATAAAATACCACAAAAATGATTTTAAATGGAAAAAGCCTCCATATGAGTATGAGTATGAAAAACTTCCCATGGATCTTATTCTGGGAAGCAGAAAAATTCGTAAAAAAATTACAGAAATGAAAAACATCGATTCAATTGAACTCTCCTGGCAAAAGCAGTTACTTGAATTTAAAAAAATGAGCCAAGGATATTATCTTTATGACAAATGATGATAAAAAATCATGGAAAAGAATGAGCTTTAAAGGAAACAAGGTCTGGGTAGAAATTGACAATGACGGTAAGTTTCCCATTAAAAACGGAAAAGTTCTCATAAAATACAATTTAAAACAGGATTATGAATACTATATTAAAAAAGAGAATCTAAAGCCTGAGAAAAATGCTGTACCAAAAAAAAGTGCAAAACTGACACAGAGCAATAAAAAAAAGAGTGCCGATAAAGCATCTTCTGGTAAAGCATCTTCTGGTAAAACATTTTCCGGTAAAACAGAATCCCTGGATAAAACAGTACCGGAAAATTCAATAATAATCTACACAGACGGAGCATCATCAGGAAATCCTGGTCCTTCAGGAATCGGAGTCTTTCTTTCTTTTGGAAAACATGAAAAAGAGATTTCTGAATTCATAGGAAATTCAACAAATAATATTGCAGAGCTTAAAGCCATTAAAAGAGCACTTCTTGAGCTTAAAAGAGATGATCTGCCTGTGCGCATATATACAGACAGCAGCTACTCACTTGGACTGTTGACAAAGGGATGGAAACCTAAAAAAAACATTGAGCTTGTGGAGAGTATAAAAAAACTTATAAAGGGATTTAATGATCTTGATATCATTAAGGTAAAAGGTCATGCAGGAATAGAGGGGAATGAAAGAGCAGACAGCCTGGCCACCGCTGCAATAAAAAAATAAAAAAAAAGGGGTTCACACAAAATAACTCAGCATTTTGTGTGAACCCCTAACATAGACAAGCCATAATCCAAACGGATTTATTCATTAAAACACGAATATAGAAATCAAGAACCTAAGCTTTCCAGGGATGAAATATAATGGTACCATGCACCAAAAAGGTGTTTTGCCCATGGCCTAAAATTTTGGAAAAAAAGATTGCTGAAGATTAATTATTTTTTCAGTTCCTCAAGTTCTTTTTCAAGCTCTGCAATTTTTTCCTTGTCACTTGTTTCAGGAGCTTCAGTTCCTTCATCTTTTTTCCAGGTATCTTTTAACTCGTCAAAACCAAGATAGAGAGCCAGCCCGCCACCTAAGAGAAGTATTGGAGGCAGTGCACCAGCCAAAAGTTGCAAAAATGCTCCAAACCATACAGCAATACCAATAATACCGAGAAGAGCTGCAACAGCTCCACCAATCAAAGTTTTCATAACGCCTCCTTACAGCTAAAATAATTGCACATGTTAAGTTTTTACTTAAATAAAATACATTGTTAAACAGTTTATAGAATCTTATAAAAATATTCAATTATCATATGGCAAAAAGTAAAGCAAGTCATATTTTACATTCAAAACTAAAAAAATATCCTGTCTAACTTTAGTGGGCAAATGCTGTTTAGCACAAAAAATGCGTGGGGGACAGACTTTCGTTATCAACATTATCGTTTATATTTCTGGTTTGATTCATGCATTTCTGTTCCATAACGTCAATAACAAAAATCGGCTCATCTGGAATTATCGAAAATATTATATTGCCATTAAACTGAACCTTATGATAGAAAAAGAAGTTAGCTTGTTGTTAAATAAAATCTACTCTCCATGGAAGGAATTATGAAAATATTTTCAAAACTTACTGAAAAAGTGGAACTTACAAAGGAATTTATGCGTAACGGCATAAACAACCTGTTGAATAATACAAATGATCATTTTGCATGCTTTTATCCTGAAACAAAAAATGGTTTGTTATCTTTTATATTTCACCGTGCTTTTTCAAAGATAAAGCTTGATAAAAAAAAACGTGGAAAACTTCACAAGCTTAATGAAAAAGGCATTGTTATATATACAGGTAAATACAGAACCCTTTTTGAATTTCTCTATTTTAACTCTGCCCTTAGAAAGGCTGGGCTGCCCTATCCGGAAATAGCCTTTGAGTTTAAATTCTTTTTTCTTCAGCCGGTAACAAAAGTGTTTAGAATCGTTCTTTTCCAGATTAATTATTTTTTGCACAATTTCAGACTAAAAGATCCCTATAAAACGGGTTATATCTCCGATGCACTTTCCAAAGGTCATTGTGGATTTCTCTATCTTATTGAAAGTGATGAATTTTATAAAAGATTTGTCAAATCAAAACCTGATCCTTTAACTCTTTTGATCAATCTTCAAAAAAAAATCGCAAAACCAATACTCTTTGTTCCCTCAGCAATTGTCTTCTCTTCAACACCTGTGCGCTCAACCCCGGGGTTTTGGGAAATATTTCTTGGAAGTAATGAAAAACCCGGCAAGCTGAGACGTCTCACAGCTATTTTCAGAAATCCCGGTAAAATCAATGTGGAAATTTCCGATCCTGTAAATCTTAAGATTTTTTTGGAAAGAGCTGATATCAAAAATCTTGATGAATCTTACCAGGCAGGCAGACTGAGATCCCATCTTACTGATCTTTTAAACCGCCAGCGGAGAAGTGTTACAGGGCCTCTTCTTAAATCAAGGGATGAACTGACAGAAGAGATTCTTACAAAGGCACCTCTCCAGGCTTTTATGAAAGAGTATGCCGAAAAGAACAATAAATCCATTGAGCAGATTCATAAAAAAGCTGCTGCACATATCAAGGAAATAGCTGCAAATTACAATCTTAACATAATACAAGCTTTTAGAAAAATATTAGTATGGGTGTTTAAAAATATTTTTGACGGACTTGTGGTGGATGAGGACGGGCTTGACAGAATAAAAGAGGAGTCAAAAAAAGCTCCCATTGTTCTTGTTCCATGCCATAAAAGTCATCTGGATTACCTGCTCCTCTCCTTTATCATGTTTACAAACAACATGCCCTGTCCACACATTGCTGCCGGTAAAAACCTGTCCTTCTGGCCTCTGGGCCCCATATTCAGAGGAGCTGGAGCGTTTTTTTTAAGAAGGACTTTTAAAGGAGCTGTTCTATATTCAAAAATATTTGCAGCATATATTGAAAAACTTCTTTCTGAAGGGTTTAATCTGGAGTTCTTTATTGAAGGTGGAAGAAGCAGGACCGGCAAGCTTTTGTCCCCAAGACTGGGTTTTTTATCCATCATCATCAGGGCATACAGAAACAACGCATGTGAAAATCTTCTTTTTATCCCTGTATATGTTGGATATGACAGGATTCTTGAAGAGGATGCCTACCTCCATGAAATCGAAGGCGGTAAGAAAAATCCTGAAAATCTTTCAGGATTAGTTAAAGCAAGAAAGGTTTTAAAGAAAAAATATGGCAAAGTTTATATAAAATTCGGTGATTCCATATCCCTTAAGTCATATATGAAAGATAAAGGAATGGTTCCATATGACATGGATGATTCAAAGCATAAAGAGCTGTGCAAAAGCATGGGATACAAGCTTGTCAACGCCATAGACTCCATCTCCATTGTAACACCCCATGGAATTATAGCCAGTGCTGTTCTAAATTGTCCTGGAAACAGGTTTACAAAACAAGAGCTTATGAGCAAGGTTGAGTCATACATGACCCTGCTTACATTTTTCAATGCCGAACTTGCAGACACTCTGACAATTGATCCGGAACTGGCATTTAACAGTGTAATAGAAAACTTTATCTTAAGAAAATTCATTGAGCTTGCAGATGAAGATGAGGATGAAATCACTGAAATGACAAGGTTTATTGTCAAAGACAATAAAAGGCCTGTTCTTGATTATTACAAAAATAATGCCATATCTTTCTTTATTTCAGCAGCATACACAGCCATAGCAATATTTGAGACAGATACCTTCCAGTTCTCCCCGGAAAGCCTCTCTAAAACCTATATTTTTCTGGAAAAATTTTTTATTGATGAATTTTCATTTAATGAAGAGATAAGCGGTGAATATCATATAAGCCAATGCCTGAAAGCATTTATGGAAGATGGTATAATAGTACCCACTAATTCAATGCAGGATAGATACAATTTAACTTCTGAAGGTTTTAGAAAATTAAAATGTTTTTCAGGGCTTTTAACTCCGTTCCTGGAATCCTATAAAGCTGCTCTGACTTATTTTGAAAAATATCCAAAAGAGAAGCATGCTTCCAAAGAGAGAATTAAAAAAATCAGAGCCATGGGATTAAAAATGTACAAACGTCAGGATATTCTTTTAAAAGAGTCTCTTTCTAAAATTAATTACATCAATGCATGTAACTTTTTTATGAACAATGGTGTTAACGGTTCTGAAGATAATGATGAGATCATTGGATATAAGGAGACCATTGAAAAACTCTTAACATTTGCAAGGTGTTAAATATGAAAGCTTTAATTCTTGCAGCAGGGCTTGGAACAAGGCTTTTGCCCTACACTCTGGTTAAACCAAAGCCTATGTTTACCCTTAATAACAAACCGATTCTTCAAATTACAATTGAGAAACTGATCCATGCAGGGTTTACCAATATTATTGTTAATACACATCACCTTCCTAAGCAGATTGAAGATTTTATAAAAAAATCAAATTTTCCTGTTCTGGTTGAAACAAGGCATGAACATGGAATTCTTGAGACAGGCGGTGCCATTAAGAATGTGCAGAAGTTTATGGGAAACTCACCGTTTCTCGTAATAAACAGTGACATTGTGTTTAATATTGATTTAAAAGATCTATGGAATTACCACTTGCATGGATCATGGCCGGCAACCCTTGTAATGCATGATTTCAAGGAGTTTAATAAGGTTGAAGTAAACAGAGAGCTTTTTATTGAAAAATTTCATAACAATAACAATTTAATTCCATTAAAAAAAAATAGACTTCTTGCCTTTACAGGAGTTCAGGTTCTATCCCCTGAAATATTTGATTTCATGCCTGATAAAGAGAAGTTTTCAAGTATTGATATTTATAAAAATAATTTACATGAACATGATAATGTAAAGGCCTATATTGCAGAAAAAATTTACTGGAGCGACATTGGAACCTGTGAAACATACAAAAAAGCATCTGTTCTTTATTGTTCAGCTCCATGTTTTGATAAAAATTTTGATCAAAATCAAAGTGCTGCCCCTGACAACTCAAATTTGAATGGTGAGATTAAAATTACAAAACTTGCAGGAGATGGTTCAGACAGATCATGGTTCCGGGCCCTGTACAAAAATCATTCGGTTATAATAGCAGACCACGGTATTGATGCCTGCACCCTGCCCAAAAAAGCCAAAACCAATGAAATTGATTCTTTTATCAATATTGGGAACCACCTTTTTGTTAAAAAAATCCCTGTTCCAGAGATTAAAAATTATGACCTTTTTTCAGGCATGGTGGTTTTAGAAGATTTAGGAGATACTCATCTGCACCAGGTTATAAAAAAGCTTGATTCTTCCCGGAAAATTTTTGACTGGTATAGAAAAGTATCTGACCATGCCATTAATTTTTCCATTAAAGGAGCAGAGGAGTTTGATCCTGCATGGACATATCAGACTTCAACATACTCTAAGGAACTTATCCTTGAAAAGGAGTGCCAATATTTTATTTCTGCCTTTATACAAGGATATCTTAAACAAAATCAAAAGTTTAATGATTTAAAAACAGAATTTGAATTTATAGCTGATAATGCACTGAAACACTCTTTTACCGGATTGATGCACAGGGACATGCAGTCAAGAAACATCATGGTTAAAAATCATGAGATATTTTTCATTGATTTTCAATCGGCAAGAAAGGGCCCCCTGCAGTATGACCTTGCGTCCCTTTTAATCGACCCCTATGTTGATCTTTCTGACGAAATCAAGGAAGAGCTGCTTAAATACACTGCTCAAAAAGTTGAAACTCTTACAGGATTTGACCGGGCTCTGTTTATAAAAAGCTACAGATATTGTGCTGTCACAAGAAATATGCAGATTTTGGGTGCTTTCAGTCATCTGAGCCAAAACAGAGGTAAAACATTTTTTAAACAGTATATTCCTGGTGCTGTAAAAGAACTTAAAAAAGGAGTTAAATTTTTAAACAGTCAAAAAACAGAAAAGTTTAATAACATTATAAACCAGCTTTAAAAGGATAAAAAATTGAAACAGATTAATCTTATGATAAACGGAATACCTGGAAATGTCGCTGTTACCATTGCAGGCCATGTTATAAATGACAGCAGATTTCATCTTGTTCCATTTTCCCTTACAGGCCCTGAAGTTCAGGAGAACAAGTATAGTATACAAGAGAGTGATGTCAGACTTGTAAAGCCGGATCAGAAGAGTGATATTATTGATGAAATAAAAAAGGATTACCCTGGTTTCATATCAATTGATTATACACATCCAACTGCTGTTAATTCCAATGCCGAATTTTATGTAACTAACTCTATTCCCTTTGTAATGGGAACAACCGGGGGTGATCGGGAAAAACTTGAACAGACTGTGGTAAATGGCTCTACTTCTGCTGTTATTGCTCCTAATATGGCAAAACAGATTGTTGGTTTCCAGGCAATGATGGAGTATGCTGCAAATACCTTTCCTGATCTTTTTAAGGGGTATTCACTCTCAATTAAGGAGAGCCATCAACAGGGAAAGGCTGATACCAGTGGAACTGCAAAAGCCATGGTAAAATATTACAACCAGCTTGGAATTCCTTTTTCAGAAGATGAAATTATTCAGGAACGTGATCCCAAAGTTCAAAAAGATTCATGGAAAATCCCTGAAGAGCACCTTGCAGGTCATGGGTGGCACACATATACCATGATATCTCCTGATAAATCCACCTGTTTTCAATTTAAGCACAATATCAACGGCAGGGATATTTATGTAAAGGGGACCCTTGACGGAGCTATTTTTCTGCATAAAAAAATCCAGGAACATTCAGAAAAAAACGGCTGCATTTTTACAATGATCGATGTTGTAAAAGGTTAAGTGAAAGTTTAAAATGAGCACATATTATAAAATACTGCTGATAATAATTGTTCTTGCCTATGTGGTCAGTCCCATTGATCTCATCCCGGACATTTTTTTCCCTTATATAGGGTGGATTGATGATACTTTTCTAATAGGCACTCTTATCTATTATCTGAGATTTGGCAGGCTTCCCAATTTTTTTAATAAACAGAGCAAAAAGGGTTCCAAGGCATGGAATAACCCTGGTGCAAAAAATAAAAACTATTCAAACATGAACCAGGGTTTTAACAAGAAAAAAAATTCCAGTAATTTTAGGTCCTCAAAAAAGAGTCCCGATGAAATACTTGGTGTTAAAAAAAATGCCTCTAAAGAAGAGATTCAGGCGGCATACAGAAAAGCTGTCAAGGAATATCATCCAGACAGAGTTGCACACCTTGGAAAAGATCTTCAGGAACTTGCCAACAAAAGATTTATTGAGATAAAAGAGGCCTATGATATTTTAATGAATATTTACAACAAGGCATGAAAATATGAAAATACCAGATAAAGATGAGTGTTATGAACTTATTGATAAAATGGAGATGATGCCTCATATTATTGACCATTCTATAATGGTTCAAAAGGCAGCCTCTGTTATGTGCAGCCACCTGAAACCGTTTTGTAAAGAAATTAATGTTGAGCTTGTAAAATCAGCTGCTCTTCTCCATGATATAACAAAGACAAGAAGCTTTACAACAAAAGAGGAGCATGCCAAAACCGGTGGTCAGCTTTTAACTGATCTTGGCTTTCATGAGGTTGGTGATATAATCAGACAGCATGTAATACTTGACAGCTACAGTATAAATGAATCTGTAACAGAGGCTGAAATAGTTAACTATGCAGATAAAAGGGTTCTTCATGACCAGATTGTGCCTCTTTTACAGAGGCTTGAGTATATCCTGGAAAAATACGGCACAAACCATCATTATGTGAAACGTATAAAAAAAATGTGGGAAAATACTGAACTTCTTGAAAGAAAACTTTTCAAGAACCTTGAAATAACTCCGGCTCTTCTGCCGGGTCTTATTTGAACTACTTCTCCAGAAAATAACTTTGAACAACTGCCATAGCAGGTGTTCGCACAATTTTATTTAATTAATGTTCTTTGCAGATAACCGGCATACCCTAAAGTAAAACGGGGTCAGGCCTGCGAGTTTGTCGTCTTTGTCCATTTGCCTGTTATGCAATTTCAGTTGTCACGCAGGTCTGACCCCACCCTCCCCTCAACGAAAGCCTCACCCCACGCAGCGTCCAGGCCTTGACATGCACAATCCAGAAAGTTGAGTAAATCTGTTGTTACTCCTTTTCTCTAATAATCATTACAGAGCATGGAGCTTTATGGGCTATACGTTTTGCCACACTTCCGAAAAGCACCAGCTCAACCCCTGCAAGACCGTATGCTCCAACAACAACAAGATCTATCTTTTCATCTAAAATGTAATTAAGAATTTCAGACGAGACATGCCCGCCTTGAACTGCAATAACATAATCAATGTGATTTTTAATCTTTTTGCCGTAGACAGTGATCATCTGGGCTTCAAGTTTTTGAACAAGAGCCTTTGTAGATTCTTCAGGCACTGCAATATCAATATCAGTTATCAGGGGATTTACAACGGGTGGCAGTACATGGAGCAGATGAAGCTGAGCCTTATATTTTTCAGCAAGCTCAAGAGAAGCGTTAAACGCTTTTTCCGCATTGGACGAAAAATCCACACAGCAAAGTATTCTATTAACAGTCATTTTGTACCTCCTTTTAATTAATCCGTTTTTATAAAAATGCGGGTTTGGTTCTAACATCGACCATATATCCTGATTGCAGGAACAACGGAGGGGTCAGGCTTAACAATTAATTGATAATTCATAATTTTCAATTTTCAATTTTCAATTTTCAATTTTAATGCCCAGAGTATCAATCCTGCGACAGGTATCCTTTAACATTGATTTTATCATTTCCAAAGTATCAGCCTGTTCTTTTTTTTCGTTATGCTTTGAATTCATCAGTTTTTTAATATTTTCAATTTCAAGATCACTCTCCTGAAATCTGCCTGTAATTTTTTCTTCAA
>JAYEHB010000586.1:0-3678 GCA_034659375.1 Thermodesulfobacteriota bacterium | reverse complement strand
TGGGGGATGTAGTTAAATTTGAAGAAAAGAGATTTGTAGTTAAAGGTATCATGGTTAACTACCTTGGTTTTGTAGGTGAGGAAAAGTATAACAAACCAATGAAGAAAGCCCATTTGTTATTGAAAAATCAAGGTATTTGCTGTCTTTAATATTATTAAGTCTTTCTTTTTATATATTTTTGGTCATATTTGTATTAAAAATGGTACTATATCGAGAATGGAACAGTCCGTTAGAGATGGATACAATCAAAAATAACATCAGCTATACGCCCGGCGGTTTTACCATCCCACAATTCGGGCACACTGCTTTTTTTGAAACTGCCCCCAAGGATTGAATCAACCATAACGTCAAGATTATCAGACGTACAAAGCTGGTTAGTGCCCTTTGTAACTGTAACCGGTCTTTCTGTATTTGCCCGCAGCGTCAAACATGGAATTTTAAGAAAGGTGGTTTCCTCCTGCACGCCCCCGGAATCGGTAATGATCAATCTGCTGTTAAATACCAGATTCATGAAATCATTGTATCCAAGAGGAGCTGTCAAATGAATATTTTTCTCTTTTTCAAGAAGATCTATACCAAACTCCTTTAGTTTTCCCAATGTTCTTGGATGAACCGGAAAAATCAAAGGAACTCTGTTTGAAATCCCTGCAAGCTTTTCGCATAAATTTTTCAGAACTTCTCTGTCATCCACATTTGAGGGCCTGTGCAGTGTAACAAGTCCGTATTCGCCTTGTTTACAACCAAACCCTGAATAGAGCTCCAATTGTTCAATGGCATTTTTTGCCATTACCAGGGAATCTATCATGATGTTGCCCACCAATATGATTTTTTCAGGATCAATGCCTTCTTTTTCAAGATTTTTGTTTCCATCTGCCGAAGGAGTCCACAAAAAATCAACAATGGAATCAGTGACAATCCTGTTAATCTCCTCAGGCATGGTTCTGTCAAATGATCTCAAACCAGCCTCCAGATGGGCTACCCTGATGCCGAGCTTAACAGCAGCAAGGGAAGCAGCCACTGTAGAATTAACATCTCCCACCACTACCACAAGATCCGGCCTCTGTTCCATGAGTACCTTTTCATAGGCAATCATCACATTACCAGTCTGCTCTGCATGGCTGCCGCTTCCCACGCCTAAATGAACATGGGGTTCCGGCAGCTTAAAATTTTTAAAAAAAATATCAGACATATTAAGATCATAATGCTGACCTGTGTGAACAATCACTGGCTCAGCCCATTCCCTGCTCTTCAGTTCATGAAACAACGGGGCAATTTTCATAAAATTTGGTCGTGCTGCGGCAATCAGATGAATTTTCATTTTAAGTTTGTATATCCTTTTTCACTATTTCTTCCATTCAGTTTTCATTACATTCCCCAGACCATAATTTTTTTACCATGGAAATTTTCCCGATGCTGAAAGATTTTCTCATCCCATGAAACTTTGGGGCTGCGGTTAAAGATGATCAGATGTCCCTGATCTGTACCGCAGTTATCCATATACTTATGGGTCTGCACAAGTCCGTCTGCCAGAGTTTTCTCCATGCTGTTATGCAATATTTTAAGTTCAATAACCACCTTTTGCACTGGCCCCTGCCAGCGGGTCCAGAAAGGCTTGCCTGGTTCAGCCTGGGTCAAAGGCCAGAGTACCAGAAGATCAATACGCTTACTTCCTCTGCCGTACTCACGTTCTATACGTCCCCCAGAATTGATAATACGCTGCAAAAATGCCTGGAGCAAAAGCTGCGGCCCTGCCTCTTTATATTGAAACCGCTCTAACCAGTGCTCGGAATGTTCCTGGAAAAACTCCTGAAACGCTGCTATAAGCTTGTCTATATCCAGGCTGCTGTCAGATTTGACATACCAGCTTGTTTCCTGATTCAGAGTGTCCTGGGTACTGGAGGTTAACATCCTTGGAACAATCTCTCTGTAAATAGGATTGGCTATATCCATTTGCGGTTTACGCCTGATAAGACCCAGATCAGCAACATACTGAATATCATCTTCAGGTAGATCTCCGGCTAAATACTGCCAGCCGCATAATATACCTTCCACCACTTTGCGAACCCTCTCCTCCTGCAGCTTGTCCGCCAGTTGATCCAGATGCGTCTCCCGCCTGGTAATGAGATTTTCCTTTGCCTGATCTACCATATCTTTGTCTACAGGTTTTGTACGAACTCTGCCTTCTTTTATCTTAAAAGTGCTTTCATAGGCAAGGGCATTAACCAGCCATGGCTGCCCCTGACTCAAATGCCAGATGCAGGCTTTGGCTTCCAGTGTGAACTCCTGACCTGTTTCAGAGGTATGCTGTTCTAACAGGCTCTTTACTTCAGACTCTGCAAAGTCTCCAAGACGCAAAGATTCGGCTTTAATATTAAAACAACTGCCACCGGTTATGATCTCTTTGTTCCGGCTGGAATGAATACGATAATCACGGACATCCCGCACTCCACAAAGAATCATTGCCTGGGGAAAAGGCTTGGGACGTTCAATATAACCGGATCTGATCTGACGCAAAACAGAAATCAGAGTATCCCCTACCAAAGAATCAATTTCATCAAGAAGCAAAATTAAAGGAGCCTTAATTGAATGACAAAACCGGCTTAAAGCCACTTTTAGAGCGACATCCTCACCACATTCAGACAAAATATCAGCCCAGTTTTTCGCCAGAAAATCATCATTCATATAATAAACTGCACTCTCTGCCATGACAGCTAAAATGCTTTTGATCCCTCTGCCCACGTCCTCCCTGGCTGTCTGAGCTGTTTCCACATTACAATACAATGCTCTGTACCGATCATCAGAGTTTACATTCAAATGTTCTACTAAAGCCTGCATACAAGAAGTTTTGCCTGTCTGCCTGGGAGCATGCATGACAAAATATTTTTCCTGGGCAATAAGGGTTTCGATTTCAAAAAGATCAAACCTCTGTAAAGGAGAAATACAATAATGTTTCTGGTCATTGACCGGCCCGGCAGTATTGAAAAAACGCATAGAACCCATCCTCATTTGCTGTGTACTGTTAAGTACCTGAGCAAAAATAATTCCATAAAATTTTCGGCGAGATTATTGCTATAATACTAAAGCAAAATCGATTTCTGAAATATTTTGATTTAATATGTCTGATAATTTTTCAACAGAGAAACTACCCACGTCACGCTCCATTTTTTTTGTATTTGGGGTTTAACCCCGCTAAGTCTCAAAATTCCCAATACGCAGGATGCTCCACAGCACCTTCCCTCCCCTTTTTTTTAAAAAGATTTAAATTTTCAGGTGTTTATGCTATATTTTCATCATGATTAATGATTATGAGACCCTAAATATCAAAAAAATGTTAATAAGTTAAAAAAATAGTCATTTCCTTCTTATAATATGGTGTATCCGTTATGCAAATACATAGCCTGGATTATTATTTTAAAGTTTTTAATAAAGAGACAGCTGTTTTTAAATCTTTGCAGGATGGTTACACCAGAATTGAGATCAATGAATATTTAAGTTTGTCCAATGTATCAATTGATGAAATTATAACTATGTATAAACAAAAAATAAACCTTTTTAATAAATTAAGAAATAAAGGAATTTTCTGGAGCTATGCCAGAGATATTCAGTATGACACTATGGATGAGGCTGTCTTTATTGAATATATCTTAAAATATGGTGATTTTGCAGATATAAAATCAA
>JAYEHB010000585.1:1384-3681 GCA_034659375.1 Thermodesulfobacteriota bacterium | reverse complement strand
CACATTTTGTGATAATAGGCATTTAGCAGACAAACAAATAATGCCGAACAATTGCTTCCACGCAGACCGGGCTACGGAGACACTTTTTTTAAGGGTATCGTTGAACGTCATTCACCGCAAAAGAACGAGGTATATCGCCTTCCTGTACGGCAGCAGTCAACAGCGTTTCGCTATACGGGAGCATCTTCTTTTTCAGGGTTGAGAAGCCATGTCGCGACACCTAACGTCATTTGATACGGCACAACACCATATTCATCTCGAATTCTTTATTACTACAGATTTAAGCCTTGCGTTCCTTAAAAAATTCCAGCACAAAATTTATATGCTCTTTCATGGCAGCATATGCCCTGTCTGGATCACGGCTTGTCACAGCCTTAAAAATGTTCTGATGCTGCTGAAGAATGACCTCTATATTCCCGGGATTTTCATAAAGACATTCCAGACTCTCCTTTATGCCCTGAAAAAGATAATCATAAAAATTACGCATAATAAGAATGTGAAGGGAATTTTTTACAGCATATGCCAGAGCCATGTGAAAGGATGTATCAGCCTCGGTTCCAAGACGTCCTGACTCAATCTCTCTTTTCATCTCATCAATGCTGGCGGCCATGGCATTAAGGTCATTTTCATCGGCACGTCTGGCAGCCAGAGCAGCAGCATTGCATTCAAGACCCATTCTCACCTCAAGAAGATCCTCGATTGACGCATCCTGCTCCTGCATTGCCCTGGCCAGGGGATTTTCATCACTGGAATCCTTTAATTTAACAAATGTGCCCTGCCCCTGCTTCTGTTGAACAAGCCCCATGGCAACAAGCCTTTTGATGGCATCTCTGATGGTTGTTCTGCTCACCGTCATGACTTCTGCAAGTTCCCGCTCAGGCATGAGTTTCTCCCCGGGTTTGAGTTCTCCTCTAAAGATACACTCCCTTAGCTGATCAAAGACCTGATCGGATATTTTTTTGGGTTTTACTGGTTTAATTGATAATGTCATATCTCTCTTATTGACTCTGCATAGAGTTCCACTGGATGTTTTACACTGACTTTAGCACTGTTTTTTGCAAGCATGTCAGAAATCTGCATCATGCAGGCAGGACATCCGGTTGCCACAATGGAACAATTTGTATCTGCAATCTCCCTTTGTTTCAAATCTCCAATTTTTGAAGATATATCATAGTGAAAAAGATTGAAACTCCCTCCCATACCGCAGCATCTGTCAGGAGTTTTCATCTCCCTTAACCCATGACCGGATGCTTTAATCACAGCCCTTGGTTCATCTGCCACACCAAGAGATTTCTTAAGATGACACGGATCATGATATGTTACAGTCTCTTTGCAGGCTTTTTGGTTATTGTCACTAATGCTGTTTATAACCTTATCTATTTCAGTTCCAACCCCGCAATTACTGACCAGAAACTGATTGATATCAACAGTTTTTTCAGAAAGCTCATTTAAGAACGTCTTAAATCCACTCCCCCTGCCCTGGTACATGGCAGGCCAGAGCTTTTTGATTGTTGATGTACATGTGGCACAGGCTGTAACAAGATAATCAAAATCAGCTTGGGCAAAAAGTCTGATGTGATGCTCCACAAGTTTGTCAAATGTGGCCATATCTCCTGACGCCAGAGCCGGAATTCCGCAACACCCCTGCCCTTGCGGAATATATACCCCAACTCCATGAAATTTTAAAACATCAAGAGAGGCATGGCCAATCCCCGGAAAAATCTTATCAATAAGGCACCCTGTAAAAAATGCAACTTTTAACCCTGACCTGCCGGAAGCAATATTAAAATCCCGGGAATTACCAGGACTATCCGAAAACCCAAGGCAATTGCGAAAAGGCTCTTTTGCCAGGGGCAGAAAATGGCGCCCTGCGATCAGAGGGGATAGCAATCCTGCAGAGGATGTATGCTGGGAATTTTTATCTTTTTTTGTAAAAATCCCCTGGAATTTACCAGCCCATTGAGTAATAGAATCAAAGGTTTCAGGGTGTGCCAGCATTTTTTTAAAAATAACTTTCTTAACAGGAGAAAGCCCGGAATATTGTGCAAGAATTGCCCTTGCTTTTATGAATATTTCCATAACATTCACACCGCTTGGACAGTTTGCAGCACAGGAGCCACATAAAAGACATCGATTTAACCGCTCATTTACACCGTTGGGATGAGAAAAAAGATTTTTCATAAGCCCGTCAAGCAATGCAAGCTTCCCCCTTGCCACATCAGCCTCTTTCCTGGTCTGTTCAAACAGAGGACAGACGGCCTGGCACATGCCGCACCGGGTACATATCACAAGCTGCT
>JAYEHB010000585.1:0-1284 GCA_034659375.1 Thermodesulfobacteriota bacterium | reverse complement strand
AGATTTTTCATAAGCCCGTCAAGCAATGCAAGCTTCCCCCTTGCCACATCAGCCTCTTTCCTGGTCTGTTCAAACAGAGGACAGACGGCCTGGCACATGCCGCACCGGGTACATATCACAAGCTGCTCTTCAAGCTCTCTTACAAGGCCTGCCAAATTTTTCATTCCAGCCATATTAAAATACTCCTGTTTTAAACTGCAATTTTACCCGGATTGAGTATACCATGGGGATCCATTGCCTTTTTAAGCCTTTTTGAAAAAAGAACAGAAGATCTGCCTACCTCTTTTTCAAAAAAAGGTGCCTTGGCAAGACCTGTTCCATGCTCTCCTGAAAGGGTTCCCCCAAGGGAGAGAGCTATATCAAAAATCTCCTCAATGGCAGATTCAACCCGTTTCCACTCCTCTTTATCCCTTTTGTCAGTGAGAATTGTGGGATGGAGATTCCCGTCCCCTGCATGGCCAAATGTGCCAATATCAAGTTGATACTTCTTTGTAATCTTCTCCAAAGCCTGCACCATATCAGGAATTTTGCTTCTCGGTACTGTGGCATCCTCCAACACCAGAGTCGGCCTTAATTTTGCCAGGGCAGAAAGAGCACTTCTCCTTGCCGCCCATACTTTGTCCCTTTCTTCGTCACTCTCTGCAACCTTTATACTCTCTGCACCCATTTTTCTACAAACATTTTCAACCAAGGCTGCATCATCCTCAACCTCGGCAGGATGCCCGTCAACTTCTATGAGGAGAAGGGCTGCTGCGTCAACGGGAAGCCCTGCACTGCTGTATGCCTCCACAGCCCGAATGGTAAAATTGTCAAGAATTTCAAGTGTTGCAGGAACAACATGACTTGCAATAATTCCTGCAACAGCTTCGGAAGCCTGTACCATAGTATTATAAACAACCATCATGGATTTCCGAGACTTTGGAAAAGGTATCAACTTAAGAATAAGCTCATCAATGATGCCAAGGGTTCCCTCGGAGCCTGTCATAAGACCGGTAAAATTATACCCGGTTGCACATTTAACAGTTTTTGAACCTGTTTTTACATGCTCACCAAAAGAGTCAAAAAAGCTGAGCCCCATTACATAATCCTTGGTAACACCATACTTAAGCCCTCTTAAACCACCGGCATTCTCTGCAACATTACCCCCAAGGGTTGAAACTGCCTGACTTCCAGGATCTGGAGGATAAAAAAGTCCTTTTTTTTCAACTTCTGCAGCAAGAACGGCAGTAACAACGCCGGGCTGCACAACAGCGTACATATCATGCTCATTAATCTCTATAATGG
>JAYEHB010000584.1:0-3694 GCA_034659375.1 Thermodesulfobacteriota bacterium | reverse complement strand
TAAATCCTCAGTTTAAAGAGACTGATGTTGTTATTGTTGCTGGGGCCTGTGACGTTGTCAACCCTGCCGCCGTAACTGCAAAAGATACTCCTATTTATGGAATGCCCATACTTGAGATCCATAAAGCCGCAAATATTATTGTCTGCAACATTGATACCAAACCAGGTTATTCAGGTGTTGACAATTCCCTTTATCAACAGAAAAATGTAACTATGCTGCTTGGCAGTGCTGATGAAACCCTTGATATATTGAATGATAATTTTAAAACAGTGTAAACTCTAAAGAGAGATAAAGAAAAACCTTTCCGGAGTCCATTCCGAAAAAGTCTTGACTAATTCGGAATCTATGTCAAAATAGTCGTTATGAAACGATATCTGACAAAATATATCAAAGAAGATTTGGACAAGAAAATCATACTACTGACCGGTCCCAGGCAAACGGGAAAGACCACATTGTCCAAAATGCTGAAAAATCATTTTGATTATTTCAACTTTGACAATTCCAACGACCGTTTGAGTTTACAGAAAAAGTCCTGGGATCGATCAAAAGAACTTGTCATTTTTGATGAACTTCATAAATTAAAAAATTGGAAATCATGGGTAAAAGGCATTTATGATACTGAAGGATTGCCTCCCTCTATCCTTGTTACAGGAAGTGCAAAACTTGATACGTATAGAAAGGTTGGCGATTCCCTGGCAGGCAGATTTTTCCAGTTTAGACTGCATCCCCTGGATTTAAAGGAGCTTAATACCTTTTTAACACTGAACAACCTTGAGGATGAACTGGATAAGCTATTAATTCTGGGTGGTTTTCCTGAACCTTTTCTTAATGGTACTCTTAGATTTTATAACCGTTGGAAAAAATCACATCTTGATATTATTTTAAAACAGGATCTAATTGATCTTGAAAATGTTCAACAGATAATAGAGATAGAAACACTTATCCAATTGTTAAAAAATAGAGTAGGCAGCCCTGTATCATACAGTTCTTTGGCCAGGGATCTCCAATGTTCGGACAAAACAGTTAAACGGTGGCTGACAATACTTGAAAATATGTATGTCATTTTTAAAGTACCTCCTTTCCATAAAAATATTGCCCGGGCTATTCAAAAAACGCCTAAGTTCTATTTTTATGATACCGGGCAGGTCATTGGAGATTCAGGTATTAAACTGGAAAATACTGTTGCCTGCGCCCTGCAAAAAGAAATTCATTTTCAGGAAGATTGTTTCGGAGAATCAAAAAAACTTTATTATTTAAGAAACAAGGATGGGAAAGAAATTGATTTTTGTACCACAATGGATGATACCCCTTCATTAATGGTGGAGGTGAAATGGAAAGATGGAAATCTAAGTCCGAATTTTGAAATTTTTAGAAAATTTTTTCCACAGATAAAAATGATTCAGGTAACAAAGGAGCTGAAAAGGGAAAAAACATTTCCCAATGGTGCTGAAATCCGAATCGCCCATAACTGGCTCGCAAAATTAAGCCTGCCATAATATAAAGTTACTTTACCAAACATCCCAGGTGGTTTTTCCGCCTCCCTTACATTTGACAAATCAAAAAATTATCTTATTTTTAATGTTTTATATTTATTGTAAATAAACTGATAAACAATAACAATGGAGATAACTTATATGTCTGAACTTACTGCAGTAATGGAAACCAATAAAGGTACAATCAAAATCAAACTTTTTGCTGACAAAACACCTGCGACCGTTGCAAATTTTGTAAATCTCATTAACCGTGAATACTACAACGGCCTGAAATTCCACCGTGTGATTTCTGATTTTATGATCCAGGGCGGATGCCCCAACGGCAACGGCATGGGCGGACCTGGTTATAATTTTGAAGACGAGTTTGATAAAGAGCTGAGACACAGCAAACCAGGCATTCTTTCCATGGCAAATGCAGGTCCTGGAACAAATGGAAGCCAGTTCTTCATTACCCATGGCCCAACTCCCCATCTTGATGATTGTCACTCTGTATTTGGAGAAGTTGCAGGTTCTGAGGATATGGATGTTGTAAACAAAATTGCCCAGAATGATATCATTGAAAAAATGACCATTGAAGGTGATACAACTGAGCTTATGAAACAGGAAGAGGCAAAAATTACCAAGTGGAACAAAAAAATAGATACCATGTTCCCAAAACTTCCCAGCGCTTAAAAATTATAAATTTTAAAAAAAACAATGAATGCGCATATCATTAATGGTATGTGCGTTTTTTTTTGCAGTAAAGGAGTTGGAATAAAATAATTATCCAAATTTTGTGCAGGATTTTTGGGCTTGGTTTTAACTTCGCCCAGAAGGCCTATAAATTTTGATAGATCAATATCAACGCATTGATATTTTAACAAATTTCATCTGTCATTTTGTAAAATGACTAATAGTGGGCGAAGTTAAAACCAAGCCCGGATTTTTGTTCGTCTTCAAGGCGCATATTTTTTCCGGGGTCCTAAATTTAAGGATCAAATAAATTCATGTATAATTTTGTACCAGGACAACGCTGGGTCAGTGAGATGGAGCCTGAACTGGGTCTTGGCACCCTTGAGAGTTTCAATAAAAGAAGAATCAGAATAGACTTTAATGCCAGCAGATGCTCAAGGGAATATGCTATAAGCTCAGCTCCTTTAAAAAGGGTCAGATTCAGTGTAAAAGATAAAATTGAATCAGGGAATAATACCATAATAACCATTGAACAGGTTACAGAAAAAAACGGAATTCTGACATACCATGGAAATGATACCAATATATCTGAAACTGATCTGCTGGATACCATAAGCTTTACCTCTCCAAAGGATCGTCTGGTTAAAGGATTTTTTGATCCAACTGCTCTGTTTAATTTAAGATATCAGACACTGGTATCCAGGTTTAAACATAAAAATTCTGAAAGTTTTGGCTTTTCAGGCCCAAGGGTAGAGCTTATCCCCCACCAGTTCCATATCGCAAGAGAAGTAACATCAAGAGATAACCCAAGAATTCTTCTTTCCGATGAAACCGGCCTTGGAAAAACCATTGAAGCAGGTCTGATCCTCCATAGATTTCTTTTAAGTGAAAAAATAAGCCGGGTGCTTATCCTAGTCCCTGAATCCCTTATTCATCAATGGTTTGTGGAATTTTACAGGCGTTTTAACCTAAGCTTTACAATATTTGACAATGATTTCTGCCGTTCCTTTGAGATCAACGAAAAAAATATAAATCCATTTCTGGAAGCAGAGAGAGGAATCTGCAGCATGGAGTGGCTTGTTTCACAAAAAAAACGAAAACAACAGGTAATTGCTGCAAAATGGGACATGCTTGTTATTGATGAAGCCCACCATCTTGAAGAGAATGGAGAAAGCTACAGATTTATCCAGAATCTTGAAAAAAATGTTCCGGCTATGATGCTCCTCACAGCAACCCCTGAACAGCCGGGCATTAAGAGTTACTTTGCATCTTTAAAACTTCTTGATCCTTTGCGGTATCATGATTTTGATCTTTTTCTAAAGGAAAATGAAAAATACAGAGATGCAGCAAAAGAAATTGAACTATTGCTTAAAAAAGAGAAAACCATAGATGGTTTGTGGAATAATGAAAAATCAAAGGAAAAAGCAGAAGAGATACTGGACAGACACGGCCCCGGCCGTATAATTTTTAAAAACACAAGAGCGGTTGTTAAGGGTTTTCCTGAACGAAATGAACATCTCTACCCTTTA
>JAYEHB010000583.1:0-3700 GCA_034659375.1 Thermodesulfobacteriota bacterium | reverse complement strand
TGTGGAATGGGTGTTGGGTTGGGCGTGTTCAATGGAATTTCTTTTTTTGTCAAAGATTTCAACTATTCTGGTTTTTTCAACAGGACCGGAAGGAGGGAGTATTTCAATGAGATCATTGATGGATATTTTGTTTTTAATATCCACAGTTATTTCATCTGTTTTCTGGTGTTTGATTATTCTTCCTATAAAGCTGTGGATTTCTCCTGTACGCCTGTTCTGATAGTCTGGCATGATCTGCTCTGGTTTGTTAAAATAAAAGCCGGTTGAATAGTCTCTGTGATAGACCCGGGAAAGTTCATGTTTCCATTGAGGTTTTACTGAAAAGGAATCAGGATCAAGCATGTATGAATCAATTGCCTGGCGATATGTTTTTACAACAGAGGCAAGATAGCTTATTCCTTTCATTCTTCCTTCTATTTTCAGGGAGGTTATTCCTGCCTGAACAAGTTCAGGAATATGTTCAATCATGCACAGGTCTTTGGAATTAAAAATATATGATCCTCTTTTATCCTCCATCAGGGGGTGGTAATTTCCAGGTCTCTGCTCCTCAACAACTGAATATTTCCATCTGCATGGATGGCTGCATAAGCCTCTGTTGCTGTCTCTTCCCGAAAGAGCACTGCTCAGCAGGCACCTCCCGGAATAGGAGATGCACATGGCTCCATGGATAAAAGTTTCAATTTCCATTGATGAATGTGACGTTATCTCTTTGATCTCTTCAAGGGGTAGTTCCCTTGCCAGGTTGACACGTTTAATACCTCTCTTTTCCCAGAATTGTACAGAGCTTAAGTTTGTTGTGTTTGCCTGGGTTGAAAGATGGATATCCATCTCTGGTATGATTCTTTTTGCTATAAGGATAATGCCGGGGTCTGCAATGATAACAGCATCTGTGCCTGTTTCTCCTATTTTGTCCAGGAATGCAGCAAGGGAAGATTGCTCGTGGTTTCTTGAGTATATATTACATGCCACATAGACTTTAACATTGAATTTGTGTGCAAATTCAACAGCTTTGAAAAGCTCCTGGTCTGAGAAATTACCGGAAAAATTTCTCAGGCTAAAATCCTGACCTGCAAGATAAACAGCATCGGCACCGTAATGAACAGCAATTTCAAGTTTTTCAAAATTTCCAGCAGGAGCAAGAAGTTCAGGTTTGGTTATTTTATTTTGCATTTTTTTGATTTGATTCTGTCTTTGGGTACTTTGGATGAGCTATGAACAATTATTCTGGTGCCCCCGGCAAGAATCGAACTTGCGCACATGGATTAGGAATCCAATGCTCTATCCACTGAGCTACGGGGGCATTTTTATTATTCAACCAGCAGTTGCTGGCCAGGATATATTTTACTTCTCTTTGTTAAATTATTTAAAGAGAGAAGACGATGGAGAGTCATATTATATTTTTTAGCAATTGTAAAGGGATTATCTCCTGATTTAACCCAATACTTTGTTGCTTTCATAGCTGGAATGGCTTTTTTACCTGATGGAATAGTCAGGTGTTGTCCTATATAAAGAGCTGAATTTGCAAGGCTGTTTGCAGACATGATGCGATTTGTTGTTGTGTTGTGTCTTCTTGCAATGATCCAGAGATTATCACCTTTTTTTACACTGTATCTAACGGATTTGCCAGTGGAGTTACTCCCTTTCCTTTGTATTGGACCTGCTCCCTGGGATGGTATTTTAAGAATTTTACCTGCCACAATAATATTTTTTCGAAAAAGGCCATTGGCAGCTGAAATTGCCCGTATGTTTGTATGGTATTTTTTTGCAATGACGGAAAGAGTCTCCCCTGGTCTTATGCGATGATATGCGTATCTTGTGGGAGAGGAGTATGAAGATTTGATTTTATCAAGGGTTGCCATAAAAGTTTCAGCCTTTGATGCCGGGATTCTGATTTTATATTCTTCCGGCGGTAGAAGAGCGTATCTAAGTTCAGGGTTTAAGTTCTTCAGGATTTTTGGGCTGACTTTGATCTCTTTTGCAATATCAGCTAATCTGATCTGTTTGTTGATTGTAAAAATTTTAAACTCCATGGGGTTGAGGGCGTTTTCTATTTTTATATTGTATTTGTCTAAGTTTTTTATAATGTGAATGGTTGCCAGAAAGCGGGGAACATATCTGGATGTCTCCCGGGGCAGTTTTTCATAGAGATCCCAGAAATTATCAAGGTAGTTTATGTTTTGCTTTTTTATTATCCTTAGAACTCTTCCTTCTCCACAATTGTATGCAGCAAGAACGGTTGCCCAGTCTCCAAAGATATTATGGAGTGCTTTTAAATATGCAATGGCAGCTTTTGTGGCTTTGGCAGGGTCAAGCCTTTCGTCTATATAATAATTTCGTTTAAGGCCGAATTTATACCCTGTTGAAGGGATGAACTGCCACAGACCCAGTGCTCTTGCTGGAGAAAATGCACGGATTTTAAATCCGCTTTCAATCAAAGGAAGCCATGAAAGCTCTTCGGGCAGCCCTGCTTTTTTAAATTCAGATACAATATATGATCTGTATCTTCCTGCCCTCTGCATGGATCTAATGAAAAATCTTTTTTCATATCCTGTGAAACGATCGATCTCTTTTTGAACATATCTGTTAATTGTAATGGGAATTGCATCATGTTCACCATTAACAACAACATTTCTGGATGCATATATCTCCAGAATTCTTTTGGAGATCATATACCTTATATCTTCTTTTTGCTGATTGAATTCAGGGAAGGAGTCAATGTCAAGGTCCAGGATGGAAGCATATGCCATGTCAAGTTCCTGAAGTGCATTCTCAAGTTCTCCTTTTTCCCAGAAAACCTGAGCTGACTGGCACATTGCAAGGGCATGGTCAATGCCTGTCTGGGGAGCAGGGCTCTTTTGTTTGTCACCATTCTGGTCAGCAATTTTGTTTGCTTCTACAGCATCTTTGAGATCAGGGGGAGTCTCCGTTAGATATGTTTTTTCATGGGTGTTGGCAGCCTCAGGAAGCACAGTGCTAAACGAGTCTTCTGGAGAAGTTGTCTGTTCAATCAATTGACCCTGGTGCAAATTTTGTTTTGCATTTTTGCTTTGCATTGTATGCTGGCAGCCTGAAGATAGAAAGATAAGGATCAGGCTTGCCAGGATAATACGTTGTATTTTATTCATAATTTTAGTGTTTTTGTTGATCTGTTTGTTAGTTTGCTCAACTTTCTGACCTTAATTTTACCGGGTTCCGTTTTTTCGTTGTGCCGGAGTTGTTCTGCCATGTCGGTTGTCTTCAAATCCATTTGGCAAATGATGACAATAGACACAATGTCAATATTTAAAGTTTACCAAAACTATATAAAAAAATGTCCTGTGTCAAGTAATTAATATGTAGTGCATATGGCTTTGTTCTTTTAAATCTGCATAAAACGGTCCGTGGTAATGTCGTTTAAATGCACTGTTTTGATAAAACAGGTAAAAAACAGAAAAAAATAAAGTAAATGGATGAAAAAAGAGCTTTTTATTATAATAATACGTCTGTACTGCTCTTTATAGGGTGAGTCTTTCTTTTGTCGGGTTTGATGCTTGGGTGCTTCTCTGTTATTATCCCTTGGTCTTTGGGACAGAGTTTTTTTTATCTGTCGCTGTATAGATGCCGATATAGCTCAGTTGGTAGAGCATCTCACTTGTAATGAGAATGTCCTCCGTTCGATTCGGGGTATCGGCTCCAAAAAAGATGGTGGGGTTCCCGAGTG
>JAYEHB010000582.1:0-3713 GCA_034659375.1 Thermodesulfobacteriota bacterium | reverse complement strand
CACGGCAGGGCTGAAGAGGCTCTCTCTATCCCTCCCATGGGTAAAAAGGTCAATAAGCAGACCCCAATTGTTTTTGAAAGATCCTGCGCTACCTGTCATAACGAAATCTGCAAGGACGGGGGGCAGTGCGATGCCTGCCACACCGGTCATAGATTTTCAGCCAGAGAAGCAAGAAAACCAGAATCATGCCTGCCCTGTCACATGGGCAACCATCCCCAGTATGAAGCTTACAGTTTTTCAAAACATGGTGCACTTTATAAATCCAGAGGACTTGATGCCGGTGCCCCCACCTGCAGCACCTGCCACATGCCTGGGGGAGATCACATGGTTAAGGCCAGCTGGGGATTTTTTGGTGTCCGGGGGGAGGAACCCGATGTTCAACGTGCAGCAAATCAGAAAATCGTTCGCAGTGCAGTGGAGATGCTCGGGCCCATTCTTGCGCCTGACAGCTTCAGACCCACCATGGCCCAGTGGAGAGAACGCAGGGAAGCCATGGTCGATATCTGCTCAGAATGCCATACAAAGTCCCGGGCAAGAAAGCACCTTGATGCCGGTGATGAGGTGGTTGCCCAAGCCAACCAGATCGCAGCCGAATTCATCACTTCTGCCCGACAATTAAAAGAGACAGATGACTGCGATGAGAAAGAGTTTTTCTGGCTTATCAGGGACAAGATGCATGCCCAGCGCATGAGCATGTATATTGATGCCTTTCACCAGTATCCCGAAGGCATTCTGCTGGAATTTGTTCATTTTAAACGTGAAATTATGGATATTAAGAAAAGGATAAAAAACGCAATGGGAAAAAAGGAGAAAAAAGATGAAACTATACCAAAATAGAATATTACTGCTGCTCGCTGCCATGGCAATGTTCCCGCTAACATCCATGGCTGCCACTGACACAGTGGAGAGTGGCAAGATCACAGTAACAGCCACTAAATCTGAAAAATCTGTTGATGGAGTAACCGCTTCGGTGGAGATTATTACCAATCAGGAGATCCAGCAGATCGGTGCTGCCGATCTAAAGGATATCTTTGAAAAAACACCCGGTCTGACTCTGCAGTATGGTACGTTTCCCGCAGCAAGCTCTGTCTCCAAATCATCGGTCTTCATCCGGGGAATCGGTGCCTCGGGCACACTGTTTCTCATGGATGGGAGGCGGATGTCCGGTGAAGTGAAAAACCCCTATGATCTGGATCGGATTCCAGCCTCCAGTATTGAACGGATTGAAATCATCAAGGGCCCCATGTCTGTACTTTATGGTGCAGATGCCATGGGCGGTGTGATCAATATCATCACAAAAAAACCCACAAAGGGTATGCAGGGAACAGTGGGTATCAAAAGCGGAACCAATAAGGACGGGGAGAGCAGCAGAACCACCGGGAATATCTCCCTTAGGGGAAAGAGAGAGACGTTTGCCTATAGTATCTATGCAAATGCTTCCAAAACCGATCCCTATTCCGAGCATGAAACTACTTCCACCACCATTAAGACCCAGGCCGGTAATGTTCCACCTTTATTCTGCTGTTCTTTTTTACAATGACATCACTGATAAGATAGAGCAGGTTTCTAAAAATTCAGGCACACCAACTGCCTATTATACCTTTGAAAATATCAGTGATGCCGAAACCATGGGGATAGAGCTGGCAGCGGGGTATGAGTTTCAATGTGGTCTAAGTCTGGATTTAAACTGGTATGAGCTGAAAACGGAAAATAAGACCAATCAGGCCTTGATCTGGAGTTTAACCCGAAACGGCAGATATCCACCACTATAGGATACACCATGGAACGGTTCAACGTCTGGACCATGGGGAGATATACTATTTTCCTACCACCCTGGGACCCACACCATCGGATCCACACCGATTCGAAAAGGACTGCAGAAAATAGGCAAATATTTTCATGTCAATGAAACCATAACACCCAGTGAACCCGAGTTGAGCACGTCTCCCCTGGTAACCGATGCCTCGGGGGAATGTCAGCAAAATTTTGCCATCATGTTCACAGATGGGTCATACAATGGTCAATCGCCGGGGCTGGGCAATGTGGACAGCGGAATGGCAGCCAACCATGATGTTCCCGCCGGTGATTATCGACCACCCGGACAACCCTACTGAGCTGAAGTATTTCAGCACATCTGCCGGCAATGTCATTGTTGTCACGGAACAGGATGAAGGTGCCGGAATGTCTTCCTGGCGGGAGATGCTTGAGTAAATGTGCCCAGTGGCGTAACGAAGAAGACGGCTTAAAAGACAAGACATATGGGAGTTTTTATTTTGATTATGCGCCTAAACCTCTCATGTTTTTTATACAACTGGTGAATACAAGTAAGAAAAAGTTTTCAAAGGAGTCAGGCCATGGTTCAAAAATGTAAAAAATATATTTTGTCTGCTGTCATCATTCTCTCTCTTTTGCCGGGCAGTATCAGTCTGGGGAGCCAGGAGGATACCGATATTCTCCCTGTAAAATCGGTTCCTGATCTAAAAAAACCCGTTTCCAGTGTCAAGTACGAAGAGCTGTTTAACGGCAGAGGCATCATTCACAGGGTTGGAAAGGATGAGGTCGGAAAAAAAATCATTGTCATCGATGACCGTCTCTTCTATTTTGACGCTGTTACTAAGTATTACAGCCTCAAAGGCAGTGTCATCCCCGGAACCAAATTTTACAAGGGCAAGACGGTTGGTTATGTGTTGAATGACAAAAAGGAGATAACCCAATTGTACATGATAGATGAGTAAAACATCGAACGGACTCCAGTGCCACATCGAATCAGGGAGAGTGATATTATGAAATTTGTCTATGTTTTGATGATACTTTTTTGCATTTCATCGCCATTGTTTGGGGAGTATTACAAGTATACAGACAAGGATGGAATTGTTCATTTTACGGATAATCTTGCCAATGTGCCAGTCGAGCAGCGTACCACTGCAGACCGCTATGAAGAGATCAAGACCCCTGCCGGCCTTGACAGGGACAGAGCCGCTTTGAAGCAAAACAAGCAGGAGCCGTCCCACAAGCAGGATGTGGAAAACAAGAGTAAAACCCTTTCACGCTTCCAGACCTTAAACAGAGAAAAAAAAGAGCTGGATAATGCTTATGAGAGCCTTGTAAAAAGAAAACAGGCCCTTAGAAAAGCAAAATCATCTATCTCCACATCTGCTGAATCAGCTGCCCACCAGAGGAAGGTAAGGCAGTTGAACCAGGCGATCACCGATTATGAACAGCGTCGCAAAGCATTCAAAAAAAGAGCCGGGGATTTTAATGCTCAGAACGATTGATAATGACCAGAGGGACAGGGGGCAGGTTCTTGAACGTTTGCCCCTGGAACAGGGGGTCAAGTCTGCTCTTGACTCTTTCTATATTTTCATTTACTGCACAACTATGCTTAGACTAATAAAAATAGAATATCCTGACACAGGGGGCTCATGTGATGAACCGTGGCAGGCGGTCAGAAAAGGTGTTTTCTGCAAACCAGTATTACTGGTGTTTTTTTGACCTGTTAAAAGATACTTCGGAGATGTGGGGGCATAAGAATCTGCCTGTTGCCTTATTTCATCAATAAGAGTCAAGAGTAGACTTGACCCCTTTAATTTTGACCCCTTTAATTTCAGACATTAAGGAACCAGTTTCAAATAACTTGCCCATTTCAGAATACGCCACCGTTGAAGGATAGTGTCCTCAATTTTTAAAAGGGTATGTTATTTCGGACTCATTAC
>JAYEHB010000581.1:0-3715 GCA_034659375.1 Thermodesulfobacteriota bacterium | reverse complement strand
AAGTGTAAACTACTTTTGAAGCATTATGAAGGATGCCAAAAAATGAAAATGAAAATGAAATTTAAAAATTTTTTTCCGCCGGTTTCATATCCTGTTATATTTTTTGCAGGTACGATAATGATCGGCACAGTGTGTCTGCACAGCCCGTTTTGTCATAATAATATATTAATTTCATGGGTTGACTCATTATTTACTGCTGTGTCAGCTGTTTGTGTAACAGGTTTGACAGTTACAGATACAGGCACCTCTTTCAGCCAGGCGGGTCAGACAGTTATTCTTCTCCTTATACAAACAGGCGGTCTTGGCATAATGTCCTTTACAACACTTGCGTTTTTTTTACTGAAAAAAAATATTTCCTTAGCAGACAAAGTTGTAGTGGGTCAAACCATCCTCCATAATTCAAGATTTAATCTGGGGAAATTTTTGATACAGATTGTCATTTTTACCTTTTGTATTGAAGGAGCTGGTGCTTTGTTGCTTTATGGGTTTTCTTCCAACTCTTTTTCACCTTTTTCTGCTGTTTTCCATTCGATTTCAGCTTTTTGTAATGCCGGTTTTTCTCTTAACGCCGACAGCCTTATGGCATTTAAGGATAATTGGTCTGTGAATATAACCATTATGGTGTTAATTATTCTGGGCGGCCTGGGATTTGCAGTTCTTGTCGAATTAAAGTCATATATTTTTTCCATGATCAAAGGGCAGAAAACAAAACAGAAATTGAGCTGGCATTTGAAAATTGTTGTTGGAACATCACTGTTTCTTATTTTAGCGGGCTGGTTTTTAATCTATGTTGCTGAATTTATAGCTTTTAAAGAGTATTTGCCTTTTCAGGATGCTGTGCTCACCTCATTATTCCAGTCAGTTACTTCCCGGACTGCCGGTTTTAATACCCTTGATGTCGTTCATATGACCAATGTATCCATTGTTTTTATTATTATTCTCATGTTTGTCGGCGGTGCTCCAGGCTCGTGTGCCGGAGGTGTTAAAGTTACAACCTTTCGTCTTATGTGGGTTTTTTTTCTAGCCCAGTTAAGGGGCAGACATCAGATAGTGTTAGGTAAATATGCTGTCTCCAAAGAGTCATTTAACAAAGCCATAGTGCTTCTGTTTTTTTCAATTGCCTTTATATTTATCAGTGTTATTTTAATGGATTTCACCGAAGGAGGTGCTATTCCCCATACACAGTTGAGAGGGCAGTTCCTTGAAATTCTTTTTGAAGCAGTCTCAGCTTTTGGAACTGTGGGGCTTAGTCTGGGTTTAACGGCAAAACTCTCAGTTCCAGGTAAATTTATAATCATGACTTTGATGTTCATTGGGCGTTTGGGACCATTGCTGCTTTTATCTGCTGTTCAGTCTCTGCAGACAACGGTTCTATACTCAAAAATGGAAGAAAATATTGTAATTGGGTAAAACATGAAAAAAAAAATGCAAATAGGCGTGATCGGGCTTGGTAAGTTCAGCTTGAAATTCGGGCAGTCACTTATATCATTGGGTCATGAGGTGCTGGGGATAGACAATGATCAGGAAAAAACGAAACATGCCCAGCATGTTTTTACCCAGGTTTATTATGCAGATGGCACCGATAAAAATGCTCTGGAACAGATAAGAATCCACGATTTAGAGCATGTCTTAATCAGTGTTGGAAAATCTATCTCAGCAAGTGCCATGATAGCTTTACATTTAAAGGAACTTGGTGTCTCCACAGTCTGGGCAAAGGCCTTAAACAGGGATCATGAAAAATTGTTAGCAAAAATTGGTGTGGATAATGTTATTATCCCGGAACATATGGCGGCAAAGCAGATAGCAACCCGCATTTCCATGCCTGGTTTTATTGAACATCTGCCCTTTGATAAATCCATGGCTGTCAAGGAGTTTACAGTTACAAAATGGGCAGGCAAAAGTCTGCGTCATATAGATATTACCAATCGGTATAATGTTCAGATAGTCGCTTTTAAAAAATATGGACAGACACAATACAGGTATATCCCAAAAGCTGATGATTTACTTCAAAGAGGGGATAAATATGTTGCCATTGGAACTATTGATCAGCTGGGGAAAATTAATTCATAATGAGGATAGATGGGTACTTCTCTTATTAAGACCTTTGAAGAAGCGGCCATTGTTGATGCCAGTCAAGCTGCCCACGACTAAAGTACATGGGGAATCAGCTCGAATTTACTACTTTCCCACAAAATTTAGGGGCTCGCACAAAAATGTTAATTTTGGGTTTGGTTCTAACGTCGGCCATATATCCTGATTGCAGGAACAACGGAGGGGTCAGGCTTTTGTTATTTGTGTCGTTATCAAACCTTGAAGATAATTAACCAAAAAAGTCAAGATAATGACAATAACGAAAGCCTGACCCCACCCTCAACGAAAGCCCCCGCCCTCAAGTGGCCGAATATAGAACCAAGCCCAGTTTTTTCCATGATACATTTGATTGTTGGTTTTTTTGTTTTTTTATCAACAATTTGTCCCAGTGCATTTTCCGTTTGGCACGGTAAAGAAAGAGTCAAGAGCAGACTTGACCCCTTTGTTTTCTTTGTTTTGACCCCTTTGTTTTTGTTGATGAACTGCAACGCTCTTTGGACAATTGTTTTGTCTGCCGAACGTTGCAGTTCCAACGGTTTTTTTGTCCGGCAAAAATCAACCGGCGCAGGATAACGTCCTGGACAAAGCCTTATGCTCACGAATACAGTCCATGAACTGCACCCTCCGGCAACAGCGTGTGCTCAACAAGCGAAAGCCAATGTTGTTGTTGCGGTTGTCGGGGCTGTTGTTGTTGCGATTAGCCGACCGGCAGTTCTGGGCGTTGTTGTTCCAGCTGCCGCCGCGTTTCACCCGGTTCGAGCCTGATACGGTCGTTACCCTGATACTGAAGATACACGTTTTTTCATGGGGTTTCAATAAAAAATTTTACGCCTCAGTAAGTATGTATCAGCATGTGAAGCATGGGCAACCATACTGGATATAGACCTGATAAGGCATTCCTGGTCAATCACTCCGGTTTCATACTCTTTTTTTCTTTTTTTAAGATTATTGCCAAATTTTTTTAAATTTTCTTTTTTTAATCTTATCACTTGCGGAAATATACGAAACCCTAAAAATGGCACACCCTGTGTTACAGGAGCAAGCATTAAAACACTCTGCTTTAATTCTATAAAAAGTTTTTCAACCGTAAACCAGTGGATTTCATTCAAGCATTGATTTAAGCTTTTTTTGTCATGGGCAAACAGAATAAAATCATCCATATAGCGGACATATCCCTTGATATGCATTTCTTCTTTGATAAAGAGATCCAGTTCATTAAGGTAAATATTAGCAAAAAGCTGGCTGGTCAGATTACCGATGGGGATACCGATACCAGGGTTTCCACCCGGCACAGGATGATCAATTATCTTATTTAACAGTTCCATGAGCAAGGGATCTTTCAGTTTTTTTCCAAGCATGGTTTTCAACAGGTTGTGGTTAATGTTTTCAAAATATTTTTTAATATCACATTTCAGAAAATAGCTGAATTTGCGGGTAAACCTCTGGGTTCTTTTCACAGCAGCATGGGAACCCCTGCCTTTACGGCATGCATATGAATCATAAATCATGCTTTTGTTGAAGATTGGTTCTATGATATTGCAGAGAGCATGATGCACTACCCTGTCTCTAAAAACTGCTGCACTTATATTTCTCTTTTTAGGTTCGTATATTTCAAAGGAACTTA
>JAYEHB010000580.1:0-3717 GCA_034659375.1 Thermodesulfobacteriota bacterium | reverse complement strand
ATCTACTCCATAAACAATTTTTTCAATTGAAAATTGAAAATTGAAAATTGATAATTCACAATTCATAATTCACAATTGATAATTCATAATTGATAATTCATAATTCATAATTCATTATAAAGCCCAGTTTCCAAGTGTTTCAAATGGTGTTACAAATTTATTTTTGCCTGTATAAGATGAATTTATTTTTCGATTTTTGCACAACTCATCAGCAATAAATGCCAGCATTGCAAGATCATTCCCTTTTGTTCCAGGTTTCCATTGTGCAAAATGCTCCTGAATAAAAGTTGTAAAAACATCTGCTTTTACAAAAGGGAATGAGTTTAAAACATCAATTAAAAAATCAATGGGGGTTGTTACTCCCAGAATAATATACTCCTTTAATGCTTTTACCATTTTTTCAATGGCATGTTCCCTTGATGCGGTATGCACCACAAGCTTTGAAAGTATGGGATCATAATCATTCGGCACTTCAAAGCCTGAATAGATACCGGAATCATTTCTGATTCCAGGGCCTGCAGGCTCTTTAAGATATTCAATTTTCCCCGGGCATGGGAAAAAATCCTTTGCAGGATCTTCTGCATAGATTCTGCACTCAATTGCATGACCTCTTGGCTGGATATCCTCCTGATTCAACAACATGGGATTGCCTGCGGCTATTTCAAGCTGCTGCCGTACAATATCAATGCCTGTAACCATCTCTGTAACAGGATGTTCAACCTGGAGTCGTGTGTTCATTTCAAGAAAATAAAAATCATAATTTTCATCAACAAGGAACTCAACAGTACCGGCATTAACGTATCCTGCAGCCTCTGCCGCAGCAATAGCTGCTTTTCCCATTTTTTCTCTTAACTCAGGAGTCATAACAGAGCAGGGACTCTCCTCAATTATTTTCTGGTGCCGCCTCTGGACAGAACATTCCCTTTCAAGGAGGTGAACAGTCTTATTATGCATGTCAGAAAGTATCTGGAATTCAACGTGCCTGGCTTTTGTAAAAAATTTTTCAATAAAAATCTCACCATTTCCAAATGCATTTAAGGCTTCACTTGAAGCAGCTTTGCAGGCCTCCATAAGCTTATCACCCGAATTAACAATGCGAATCCCTTTTCCTCCTCCGCCTGCAGTTGCCTTGACCAATATGGGATATCCTATATTTTCAGCCTGCTTTAATAGTAACTCAGGATCAGTTTCAACCTCGGCAAGCCCTGGTGTAACAGGTACACCGCTTCTCTCCATAATTTGTCTTGATATAATTTTATCTCCCATCTCTTTAATCACATGGGAGGGAGGCCCTATAAATACAATTTCATTTTTTTCACATTTTTCAGCAAATCCACTGTTTTCAGCAAGAAAACCATAACCGGGATGAATTGCCTCGGCACTGCTCTGCTTTGCAGCATCAATTATTTTGTCAATATCAAGGTAACTTAAAGATGGTGCTGACGAACCTAAATAAACAGCTTCATCAGCTTCAAGCACATGCACAGCTTTTTTGTCAGCATCAGAATAGCCTGTAACAGTTTTAATGCCCATCTCCTTGCAGGTATTAATGACCCTTAAGGCAATTTCACCTCGGTTTGCTATGAATATCTTTTTAAACATATTTCAAATTCCTTTGGCATTTTAGCCTTGATCAGGGATTTTTATATAAAACTCCGTATAACTGCCATGGGCAGCCTTGGTGGTCTAAGTCTGCACACAACAAATGATGAAAGTTACACTCCTATTTTGACAGGACTTTCATATAAACTATTTAATTTCATGGAGTTTCATCCTTTGTTGTGGCCGATGCGAATACCACGCTCCGGCTGTGCCGGTTACAGTGCATTGGAGGAAGTTGCCAGGGGCTGCCCGAGCTTATTTGACAATTTCCAGTTCAATTCACAAATTAGCCAAATCAATATCAATGATCAGGGCCGGCATTTTGCACATTGCATGGAAAAATTACATTCTGAAAACACCATATCCATATTTGTCATCCCTTATGGGTGCATTAAGAGAAGCTGAGATTGCAAGTCCTAACACATCCCTTGTTTTGGCAGGATCAATCACTCCGTCGTCCCAAAGCTGGGAAGTGCTGTAATATGCATTGCCCTCCTTTAGAGCATTGGCAATAACAGGCTCTTTTATAAATGCTCTCTCTTCCTCGGTCATGGGATCCTGGCCAAGTCTTTTACGCTGATCATTTGTAATTGTAATAAGAACATCTGCAGCCTGCACACCACCCATGACTCCGATCTGTGCATTGGGCCACATCCAGAGAAACCTTGGTGAGTATGCCCTGCCGCACATGGCATAATTGCCTGCACCAAAAGAGGCTCCCACAACCATGGTGAATTTTGGAACAGTACTGGTTGAAACAGCATTGACCATTTTATGGCCGTCCTTGGTAATTCCACCCTTTTCATACTCTTTTCCCACAATAAAACCATTGATATTCTGGAAAAAGAGCAGCGGGATTCTGCGCCTGTCACAGAGCTGAATAAACTGGGTGGCTTTTTGAGCACTTTCGGAAAAAAGTATGCCATTGTTTCCAAGGATTCCAACGGGATATCCATGAATATTGGCCCATCCGGCAACAAGTGTGGGGCCGTAGATCTCCTTAAATTCAAGAAACCTGCTTCCATCCACAATTCTTGCAATCACTTCCCTGATATCATAGGGTTTTGAAAGATCAGGGCTTACAATACCATATAGCTCTTTTGGATCATAAAAGGGTTTTTCAGGCTCTGTCATGGTAAGATTATATTTCTCATTTTCAGGCAAATTTTTTGTAATGTCTCTTATGATGACAATTGCATGGGCATCATCTTCAGCATAGTAATCTGAAACACCTGAGTCTGTGCAGTGAACATCTGTTCCTCCAAGATCGTTAGCTGTTACCTCCTCTCCTGTTGCAGCCTTGACAAGGGGCGGTCCCCCAAGGAATATGGCTCCATGATCCTTTACATGGACGATCTCGTCACACATGGCAACCCCGTATGCTCCGCCTGCAGTACAAAGCCCCATGACACCGACGATCTGAGGGATACCCATCTTGGACATCATGGCCTGGTTGCGAAAAATTCTGCCCCCGTCATCCAGATCTGGAAATATCTCTGCCTGCATGGGTAGATAGGCACCTGCAGAATCCATGAGAGTTATAAAGGGAAGACGATTTTCCATGGCAATGGTCTGGCATCTAAGGCTTTTTTTAACAGCCATGGGATAAATTGACCCCCCTTTGATTGTGGCATCATTTATACTGATAATGCACTCTTTACCCTGAACAATACCAATACCTGTCAGGAGACCGGCTTTGTGTATTTTACTGTCATACATATCCTTTGCAGCCAAAGGGGCAATTTCTAAAAACGGCGTGTTTTTATCCAGAAGCAGTTCAAGCTTTTTTGCAGCAGAGAGCTTGCCTGACTCCTTTTGCCTTGCTAAGGCTTTTGGGGATCGTTCATTCAAAGATCTGTCAAGTTCCCTGTCAAGATCTTTAACAAGGGCTCTCATTTCCCGGTAATTTTTTTTATACTCTTCAGAGTCAAGATCAATTCTGCTTTCAATGCGATCCATAAAATGTCCTCTTTTGTGTATTTCAAATTGTTGAGGGTGGGGTCAGGCTTTCGTTATTGTCATTATCTTGACTTTTTTGGTTAATTATCTTCAAGGTTTGATAACGACACAAATAACAAAAGCCTGACCCCTCCGTTGTTCCTGCAATCAGGATAT
>JAYEHB010000579.1:0-3722 GCA_034659375.1 Thermodesulfobacteriota bacterium | reverse complement strand
TGAGTTGTTAATTGTTAATTATCAATTATCGGCATCCTTCATATCACCTCAAAAGTACTTTACACTCTTTTGGGAAAAACCCCTGTTAAATAGGGAGTAGCTCCAGAAAGTGTAAATTACTTATGAAGGATGCCCAATTATCAATTATCAATTTTCAATTTTCAATTTTCAATTTTCAATTGTTAAAATAGTGCAGGGAATTTATGAACTGGATAAAGAAAAAAATAGAAAGTCTTTTCAACAGGCAGCAAGAGCAGGATTCGTCACGGATTGAAGAGCTGCGTCTTGATTTTAAAGCCAGATATCATAATTTCAAGCTGCTTTTAAGTTCAAACAATAAATGTCTTGAAATCATGGCTGACATGGAACAGGCTCTTTCAGGCAATAAAGTATTTGGCATGTCTTTTGTCAGGACAAACTGCACTGCAGTCTCAGTAAATATTTTTACCATGATTAAAAATCTGGACAATCTTGCCCCTGATAAATATTCTGAACTTTACGATAAATTTAACTATATACAAAAACACTTAGACTTGCTGCTCCATCAAAAAGAGGCTGTTGTTGAGACAAGGCTCGTTATTCCTTTTGACCAGATAAGAGATGATATGGCAAATTGTGTTGGTGGTAAAATGGCAAAATTAGGGGAGGTAAAAAATCGGCTTAATATAAATGTGCCCGAGGGATTTGCCATAACAGCCGCAGCATATGAAAAATTCATAAAAGAGAACGATCTCCAGGAAGAGATAGATTCAATGACCCAGTCTTCAGGAGCTGATACTCTAAAAGAACTTGACATCATCAGTGCTGAAATACAGCATAAAATTGTAAATGCAGACCTCTTTGAAAAACTTGATCAGGCAGTGACCAAAGAGTGGACAAAAGTTGAAAAAAGAACAGAAAAAAAGACCCCGCTTGCAATAAGAAGCAGTGCCCTTTGCGAAGACAGCCTGGACAGCTCTTTTGCAGGGCAGTACCGAAGTGAACTCAATGTTGACAAAGATGATTTTGCCCAAACCTATAAAGAGGTTATCGCAAGTAAATACAGTGTCCAGGCAATGACATACAGACTCAACAAAGGCTTTAGAGATGAAGATATCTCCATGTGTACCGGATGCATGGAGATGATTGACGCAGTTGCCGGCGGTGTTATTTATACGCGTAATCCCGTTGACACAGAAGATGATTCAATTTTTATAAATTCTGCCTGGGGTTTACCAAAACTGGTGGTTGACGGCAGTGATTCCTTTGACCTGATAGTGGCATCACGGGAAAAAGAGAGATCCTTTAAAATAGTAAAAAAGGATGTTGGTACAAAAAAGATTAAATTCATCTGTTCCAGGGATAAAGGTATAGAATCTGTAACCATTCCAGAGAAAGAACAGAGGGTTGTCTCCATTGATGAAAAAACTATCTTTCAGCTTATTGATCTGTCAATCAAAATAGAAGATTTTTACAAAATTGCCCAGGATATTGAATGGGCTTTGACAAAAGAGGGGAAAATATATATCCTTCAATGCCGTCCTTTACAACAGATTGAACTTTCCAAAACTAAACTGCAAAAATCAGATGCACCAGAATCAGATGCAGATGATGAGGCAAAAGATCTAATAATCAAAGGCGGCATAACTGCAAGTCCAGGTGTTGCCTGCGGCCCACTTTATCTTGCAACCAGGGATGCTGATATTCTCTGGTTTCCGGAAAATTCAATTCTTGTTGTTGAACAGGCACGTCCCCGGTGGGCACCGCTTTTAAACAGAGCTGCTGCTGTGATTTCTGAACATGGCGGATTTGCAGGGCACCTTGCCAATGTTGCAAGGGAATTTTCTGTTCCTGCAATCATGAACCTTCCAGGTGCCATGGAAAATCTGACCCATGGCGAGACTGTAACGGTGGATGCTGAGACCTGTTCAATTTACAGAGGCAAAAAAAAGTCCATTCTTAAGAGAAAAAAAACAGTAAAAAAGAATCTTATGAAGGGAAGCACTGTTTTTAAAATGCTTGAAAAATCCAGCAGCTTTATTATTCCATTGAACCTTCTTGATCCTGATTCCAATGAGTTTCGCCCCTCGTCATGCAGAACATTTCATGATATCACAAGGTTTATCCATGAAAAATCCGTCCATGAGATGTTTAATTTTGGCAAAGAAAATGACTTTCCAGAGCATTCAAGTAAACAGCTTCACTACAATGCTCCCTTAAACTGGTGGATTCTCAACCTGGATGACGGGTTTAACAAACATATAAAAGGTAAATATGTCCGTCTTGACAATATAATCTCAGTACCAATGCTTGCATTCTGGCAGGGTTTTATAGCTGTTCCCTGGGATGGCCCCCCCCCTGTTGACAGCAAAGGACTCATGTCGGTGATGTTTCAATCCACAATGAATCCTTCATTAGTTCCAGGTATTCGTTCAAAATATGCAGACAGAAATTATTTCATGATTTCAAAAAACTACTGTAGTCTCAATTCCCGGCTGGGATACCATTTCGCAACAATGGAGGCCCTTGTCAGTGGCCGTTCATCTGAGGACTACATCAGTTTCCAGTTCAAGGGAGGAGCAGCAGATTATGAAAGAAGGCTGAAAAGAGTTCATTTTATTAAAGATATACTTGAAACATATGATTTTACTGTTGATGTAAGGGAAGATAATCTCATGGCACGCATTGACGGGCATAATATGGAACATATGGAAACCAGGCTGATGATACTTGGTTATCTGAGCCTTCACACCCGGCAGATAGATATGATAATGACCAACAGTAAACGGGTAAATTATTATAGAACCAAACTTGGCAAAGACATTGATGAGATGCTTATTCAATAATAATTTTTATAACTGCCACGGGCAGAGCTCTTTACATATCGTTTTGCCCACAACAAAGCATGAAACTACGGTTTAGTTAAACGGAGTTTCATATAAAAAAAGGAGATAAATCATGGAAAACAAAATAAATCTTTTAATAGTTGATGATGAAGAAGATTTTTTGCATTCAATAACCAAAAGTCTGGAAGTGAGAGCTTTTAACGTTATTGCCGTTAACAGGGGAGACAAAGCCATTGAAGCAGCAAAGAAAAACCCTGTGGATATTGCACTTGTTGATTTAAAAATGCCGGGCATTAACGGTGAAGAGACCTTAAGAGCTCTTAAAAAAGAACATCAATGGATGGAAGTGGTTATCCTCACAGGACATGGCACCATTGATTCTGCTGTGGAATGTACAAAAATAGGAGCTTTTTCATTTCTGCAAAAACCCTGCGAGCTGGACGAACTGCTTGAAACCTTGAAAAACGCATTCAAAAAAAGAGTAATGAATAGAAAAAATATTGCGGAAAAAGAGATTGATGCCATGCTGAAACTCCAGACCCAAACACCCAGAGAGATTCTTAAAAATCTCCAGGAAATTGATAACAGCTGAATTTATCAGCAATGCTTTTAACCTTCGCCCTCTGCTTCCATAAAACTGCCACGGGCAGAGTTCTTTACATATCGTTCTGCCCACAACAAAGCATGAAACTATGGTTTAGTTAAACGGAGTTTCATATAACCGGCACGGCCGGAGCGTGGTATTTGCATCGGCCACAACAAAGGATGAAAGTCCATGATTACAGTCGTTTGGATGGAGTTTCATATAAAGAGAGGGCGAAAAATTCATACCAGGTAATATGACTCTATTTACAAAATTAAAAAAATTCAAGACCCTTTTGATTGATGATGATGAAT
>JAYEHB010000578.1:0-3727 GCA_034659375.1 Thermodesulfobacteriota bacterium | reverse complement strand
TGGCCGATGCAGTAACCACGCTCCGGCCGTGCCGGTTATATGAAAGTCCATCCAAACGACTGCAATGATAGACTTTTTAACTTTGTTGTGGCCGATGCAGTAACCACGCTCCGGCCGTGCCGGTTATTCAAAAAACGAGCTGTTAAAAAGAGTTTGAATTTTCTGAAGAATTCTGTCAAGAATAAATCCTAAAATACCTATGACAATTATCATGGCCATAAGTCTGTCATACTCCATTGTATCCCTGGCATCATTTATCAAATATCCAAGACCGCTTGTAACCCCAAGAAATTCCGCCGGAACCAGCACAATCCAAGCCACCCCGAGAGCTAAACGAAAACTTGTAATAACATAGGGCAGAGAAGAAGGCATAACTATTGTGCGCATGAGCTGCACATTATCCGCACCTTGATTCATGGCCATCTTTATCCACTGGGGATTGATGTTCATCACTCCTATTGAAACATTTAATATTATGGGCCAGATTGTTGCCATTACAATCAAAAAAACCACTGCTGATTCAAAACTTGCAAAAACAAGCAGGGCAACGGGCATCCATGAAAGTGGACTTATCATTCTCAAAAACTGTATGGGCGAATATGTAAGAATTCTCATTTTTGGGTAAAACCCAATGGCAAATCCAACAGGGATTCCAAAGAGAGCTGCAAGAGAGATGCCTGCTACAATTCGTTGAAGACTTGCCCATACAGAGACCCAGAACCCAGGCTCCGCTACAGCATGACAAAGAGCCATAAATGCAGGGCCTGGAAGAAACCCATGAAAATGTTCAAACCCTGGTCTTAAAAAAAAGATAAAAGATAAAATTATCCATAAAAGAACAAAAATAAAGAGACCAATGAGCTCATATTTAAGAGAGGTATACTCTCTGTCAAACACAGCATTAAGCCCCAAATCTTTTGGATCTTTGTATATAAATTGCTTAATTGATCTCAATTATCTCTTCTCTCGAAAGTGGTTTTTCTATTTTTGAAGAGTAAAAAGAATCAAATGTTCCAGTCTCATCAAGGGCTTTTAAAACAAAGGAATCATCCACAAGATCAGCAGCCGCTGCTGCCGGATCAAGATTATGGAAAAATGAGTTATCCCCTTGAACAGTGGTTTTTGCCATCTGCCTTAGAATATACTCTGTTGACGAAGGAAAAGGATATGGCTGAAAACCTATCCTTGTGGTATTCCACAAGGGATGCATAACCGGCCTTGGTAAAGGCCCCGACAAATACTCCTTAAAATCATATCCTGTAAAGACTCTTTTTAAGACATTGCTCTTCACAGGAAGATACCCTTGCCCATCACTGCCAAGGATAACTGCGGCCTTTTCACGGTGGGCTTCACACCAGGACTGGGCCATTACAACGGCATTAACAGCCTTTTGAACAATTACTGGATTCTCTTTAACAACTCTTTCATGGGAAACAAGAACACAACACGGGTGATTTTTCCATATATCCCCTGTAAACCGCATGATCCTGGCCTTGAATTTTAACTCAGCAAGAGCATTAAACGGTTCTGCAACAATGAATCCATCCACCTTTTTTCCCAAAAGAGCCGGCGGCATCTCAGAAGGCTGCAGTATCAAAAGATTCACCTCATCAGATTTAAGCCCGGCATGGGTAGGTTTTATCACAGGTTTAAGCCCCTTTGCCCTGATACCAAGCTGGAGAATAAGATTATGTGTTGAATACCAGGAAGGAACAGCTATTGTTTTTTTACCAAGATCAGCAAAACCTCTGATATCGGAATCACCACGTACAGTCACGGCACTGCCGTTGGTGTGATCCCACGCCAGAACCTTAACAGGCATTCTGTGCTTAAACCTCATCCACACCGGTATGGGAAAGAGCATATGGGTCAGATCAAACTTACCTGCCAGAAATGATTCTGTCAATACGTTCCAGGATCTTACCATAACAGGCCTTGGAACAACAATACCCTGATCCTTAAAAAAACCAAGGGCGTGGGCAATTAAAAGAGGAGCAGCATCAGTTATGGGAAGATATCCAATATTAAGGCCGGCTTTTTTTTGACCGGCATAAAGGCTGCTGTTAGTAAAAGAGGCAAAAGGGGTAAAAGAGGTACCCAAAGAGGCCCCAAGGATTGTGGCTGACCCTGTTAAAAACTTACGTCTTCCTTTACTTGCCGGATCAGACACCATTACAGCAATCTCCTGTTACCAACATAGGATTCCTTAAAACTTTTTAAAATCTTTTTCCTATGATTATTAAACCACCCGGTATTATTGATATTTCTTGGGTACTGATCGTTTATTTCAAATATTTCCATGATACCCACAGGATCACCCCCTAAAAGAACAACTCTGTTTCCCAGCAATATGGCTTCATCAATATCATGGGTGACAAAAACAACAGTAAACTGTTCACTCAACCAGATATTTACCAGCTCTTCCTGAATATGGGCCCTGGTAAATGTATCCAGAGAGGCAAAAGGTTCATCCATGAGCAAAACCCTGGGAGATCCCACAAGAGCCCTTGCAAGACTCACCCTATGGGCCATGCCAAGGGAAAGCTCACAGGGTCTGGACTCTTCAAAACCTGAAAGCCCCATGATCTCAAGATATTGATGAACCCTGTAATCAAGGTCTTTATGCTCACCTCTTATTTTACAACCATATCCCACATTTTTTCTCACACTGAGCCATGGTATGAGTGCAGGCTGCTGAAAAAGCATGGATCTTGAAGGATGAACATTACGGATTTCCTCTCCGTCAGCCAGAATCCTTCCAAAAGACGGGGCATCAAATCCTGCCATAAGGTTCAGCAGAGTTGTCTTGCCGCAGCCGGACTCTCCAAGGATAATTACAAAATCTCCCCTGTTTATTGTAAAGGATATATCATTGAGTACAATATGCTCAATGCCGTTAGATTGCTGATATATCTTTGATACATTTTCAAATTCTATTTTCAAATTACACTATTCCAAATTAAAATCTAATTTTATATGAAAGTCCTGGCAAACCAGTAGGGGCAACCCCCTGTGGTTGCCCTTCATCATTTGTTGTGTGCAGACTTAAACCACCAAGGCTGCCCATGGCAGTTATATTGATTAGCACAGAATGGTGTTTATTTGCAATAAAAACATAAATTTGAAAATTAATAAGGGATCTTTTATTGTAAATATTTACTATTTTGCCCCAAAGGATGCTTCAGGCATATCCACAACTGAAGAATCTCCTTCCACAATGGCATCCATTTTACCCAAAGCTGACGAAAGTATGGTATTAATAAAAAATTCAGCTGTCTTTATCTGACCTGCATAATAGGCAGCATCTTTATTTTTGGCAGCTTTTGCTTCAACAGCTTCTTTTTCAAGGCTTCCAGCTTTTTTGGCAAGTTTTGGAGCTGCCACAGATGCCCTCCAGAGAAGCATCCACGCCATGGCAACATCACCTGTCACTTCAAGAAATGGATGGGCAAATGAAAATGCGTTTAACACCTCTTTTGATCTTGCCCTGGCACCAAGAATTTTTGCTGTATCCACAAGCTTTTCAACGCTTTGCTCAACTTTTGCAGTTATTTTTTCAACCCCTTGTACATCTTTAGCTGCAACAATAGTTTTTTTAATTTCGTCAATGAAATCCTTAAACAGCTTTCCCTTTTTCATTCCAAGCTTTCTTCCAAGAAGATCCATTGCCTGGATTCCATTGGTGCCTTCATAGATCATAAAAATCCTTGAATCCCTCATGAGCTGT
>JAYEHB010000577.1:0-3730 GCA_034659375.1 Thermodesulfobacteriota bacterium | reverse complement strand
TCAATTTTATTTGTGAGAAGGCCATTCCAAAATGAATCTTTATGTGCGATTTTGATCGAATCGATTTATGATTCAAATTAAACAGTTAGGCTCGGAATCAACCTGCACATAAGCATGCGTTTTAGAATGGCCGGTTCACATTTGACAAATATAAGGAAAAAGAGTACTTATCTCAATGAGGTTGAAACCAGAAAAGAAATTATGGGCTTGGTTCTAACTCCGCCCATTACGGTCTGCTCATACGTAGTCTAAATGGTTCCGTTGAGAGCAGGTGGGCGAACTTAGAACCAAGCCCGAAATTATTATCACCCGCAGAGGAAAAAAAATGCTCAGATTACTCACGTGAATGATGTGCCTGAAAAAGTTCAGCAAGGGTATCCAAAATAAGGCTGCCAGTATAAGCTGGGACAATTTTGAATCATTATATTGGAAGGAATTCCCATTTTATAAGTGTTTCCTAATGATCATTTTCAAAAAGAGTACTTCCTTATGGAATTATAGATGTCCTTGAATGACCTGATACATAAAGTTACTGCTCGCACGGTTAAGTTCCGCTGAAAGCATGAATAAAATCGGCATCAAGTCATGCTGGGACTACTATAGTCCTTCTGTCCTTGCAAAAAACCGCCATTCTGATTATATTGAATATATGAATTAAACCATTGAATTAGAACATAGTGAATAAAGAATCTATTGCACCTTTTTGTGCTTTCAAGAAAAATTAAATGAAGGTATGCAATGAAAAATCCCAAAATCCATGATTCACTGATTAAATGGTTAATAACCTCATTTACCTATGATTTTTTTGAGCATTACTTTCCAGAAATACCCGTTGGTAAATACAGATTCAACAGTGAGCATACCGGTGAAGGCCCGCCAAAAAGAGGAGGAAGCATTCTGAAAACGAGTCAATATTGGTCACGGTCTAATGGCTGGGCGAAACGATGATCAAGGCCGAAACGATGATCAAGGCCGAAACATTGTAATTGGACATTCATCAATTCTTCGCTTATATTGTCGCGGAAGATCATCATAACTTTTCCCTTTTAAAGGATGCAAATATTCTAAGCCACTTAAGTTTAATTTTTTATCAACTAGCAAACTTTCTTATCGAAGAAAGTCTTTGTAATCCGTCAACAATCAACCAATTATCATCATCTGAAACATCAAAATAAAAGGCTGGCAAGGGGAAACGAATTAGTATCGATTCTATTAAACGAGACATTTTTGCTGATGTCCACAAATCAGCGTGACGTTGAAAATCAGTATTCATATCGATTTCATCAAGTTTTAATCGTTCAATAATATTGCGCAAGGTGCAGTGCCCTGTGAACGCTTACAAAAAAACTTGATCATCGAGTAATAGTTTCATTTAGAAATGTGATGCCCAGGCAAGGTCAAAAACCTGATCGTTCTGTCCAAGATTGGTTATGATAAGAGAGGGTGTTATCCATGCCTGGTCATCAGAATCTTTGTTTGCAGCAATTTTTATTATGGGAGCAGCTGTCTGCCTTGCAATTTTTTTAACAGTAAGGAATCTTGTTCCATTCTCTCCTGCTGCCATGCGGGTAAATGCCAGGTGGTTAACATTATTATTTTGAGCAGCCTTTTGATAATGCTCAAAATCCTCTAAATTGTACAGCTTGCCAGGTACTATTTCCATTTTGTTTACACTCCTGCTGTCCACATCAAGGAATATATAATACTTCTGGTCTGCAAAATCTATATTATAGCCGTCATATAATGTATACACGTTGCCAAGAATTGTAATGAGTTTTTCAAAATTTTCAATTTTTCTGGCATATCTTTCTCCTTCCCGGTTTTTTCCCACATGGTAATAATCTGCCATGAAAAAACAGTGCTCTGGAAGTAGAATAAGCTCTTGTCTGTTAAACTCTTTTAGTATGTATTTTGAAATAACAGCCCTGACCAAAGGTGCTTTTGTGGGTCTTCCTGATATGAGAAAATAAACTCCGTTAAGGGCTTTTTCCTTTCTCCACTCCTTGAGCATATCATGCTGTTTTCCAAAGAGAAGTTCTAAAAATCTTGAAAATTCTTTCTGGATAAACAGATCCGAATCCCACCAGTTTTTATCTTTGGCATCACCATTTTCATGGCGATATTTACTGAACAATTCAGCAAAATATTCACCTGCTTTTTTTTCAGAAAAAGATTCTTTTCTTTTCAGGGTGGTTGTGATTCCGAGATCAGGATCATTATAAGAACCCATGAGAAGAATACTTGCATCTGTGGTAAGCCCGCCTATATCAATATGACATATTACAAAATTCAGCTCTTTTTTTCCATGTGCCCTGTTTTTTTCATGGGAAAAAAGGTTGTCAACTTCATTTAAATCGGGTGCCCTGTCTTTTTCATTGGAGAGATCCCACATGGGCATCAGTTTGATAAGATTGAGGAAATAAAGTTCACAGGCACCGCTCTCGTCTGCTGAAATATTAATAAATGTTTTCTTGAGATTTTGCAGGTTAGAGGGGAAGAGCTGGTTCCATTTTAAATGGGAAGCAAAATCCAGGCAGATGGAAAAGATATTTTCCTTGTATCCGGCTCTCAGGTTTTCAATAAAAAGATCAGGGACAGTAACTCTGATCTCTGTGATTACAGGAATTGCAGGGCCGTTCCATGGTCTTGTCTCCCTTGGCTCTGTAATAAATTTAAAGCTTGCTTCAAGTATTTTTTTTATGTAGAGCTTAAACTGGGGCACATCTCCTTTATACGCTGCAAATTTACTTGCAAAAACATATTTTGCACTTTTTACAATTTGATTGTTAGAAACCTTTTCCTCTCCTAAATCGGAAACAAACGCAAAATCCCTTTCATCCCCTGAGGGTGGATTAATAAAGGCTGAAGGAAAACCTTCTTCACCACTGTTTTCATTGTTGAAATGCACAATATACCGCCATGAATCAGTTAGCTTGTCCCTGCCAAAACTGCAGGGCCAGCAGAGGACAGAAGTTCTGTATGACCCAAAATCAATAAACAGAATATGCTCTTCACGGTTATTTAAATCCCTTGGTGTTCTTCCTGCAATTGTTTCGTAGTAAAGCCTGTTGTCATCTTCAAGCTCTAAGTTGAATTCATCAACGATCTCTTTTTTTCTTTTAAAAATATTAAAAAACATTTAAGCTGCCGATCCTCTCATGTTCGGGGTCTATCTGATTGTGTAATTATAAGCCGAATACTCACCTGATTTTTTTACAAAGGTTTCATTATTCCTGGCAATGGTCTGTATGCCGGTATATTTGACGGGTTTGGTTCTAACGTCGGCCATATATCCTGATTGCAGGAACAACGGAGGGGTCAGGCTTAACAATTAATTGATAATTGATAATTGATAATTCATAATTCATAATTTTCAATTTTCAATTTTCAATTTTCAATTAATAAGTCAAGATAATGACAATAACGAAAGCCCCCACCCTCAAGTGGCCGAATATAGAACCAAGCCCCCTTTGACCCTTTGTCTCTACTGGCTCTCTTTTAAAAAGGTTGCATAATCCCCCCGCATAAGAGTGTTGGGGACATATAATTCAGCAAAGTTCATTATTATATATGGTAAATCTTTTTCCCGGGTTCCAAGAAAGCCTTTGTTGTCTGCATCAACTCTTTTAACTATATTATCCCATAACACATTTGCAATGGCATTACATCTCTGATCATCCTGGATAAACTGTGCATAGTATTGTGAAAAGATATTACACCAGAATTCTCT
>JAYEHB010000576.1:0-3734 GCA_034659375.1 Thermodesulfobacteriota bacterium | reverse complement strand
TGTTCCATGTTTTTTCCTTTTTATGATTTGTTTAGTTTCTTTATTCGGCATCCTTCATATCAGCATGAAAGTGGTTTACAGTCTTTTGGGAAAATTCCTTTAAACATGGCATTCTCTTAAAAAGTGTAAAGTACGTATGAAGGATGTCCATTAACTTTATAGAATTATCACAGATCATTATTTCAAGTCAACTCCGTAATCATCATTGCTGAACTTAATGAGCCCTGCTTGACAAGCCAGAGGAGTATGATTACAATAAAAAAATCAGATGGTTTTTTTAGGAGAACCAGGAGAACCTAAGTCTGGATGAGCCAGAACCCAAACGGGTTTATTAATTCTTTTGCCGGAAAACACGGAAATAAGAATTAAAAAAACGAATAAATATTACCAAGGAGAGTTTTGCAATGATTGATATGACAGAGACTGCAAAAACGCAGATAGCACAGTATTTTGATGGAAAAGATCCGTCTCCCATCAGGATTTTTCTTAATTCTGGCGGCTGAGGGGGTCCTTCCCTTGCAATGGCTCTGGATGAGCCTAAAGAAAGTGATGAGACCTATGATGTTCAAGGGTTTCAAATTGTTGTTGATAAAGAGTTCATGAAACAGGCAAAAATGATAAAAATAGATTTTACAGGAATGGGTTTTCACCTGGAGTCCAAGATTGATTTTGGACAGTCAGCATGTGGAAGCTGTTCCTCCACTGGTTCATGCTGTTCATAATTTTTATAACCGGCATACCCTAAAGGGCAGAAACTGGCCGGAGCATGGTCATTCTCATCGGCCACAATACCCAAACCTGGACAAGCCTGAATCTAACCTGAAGGTCCCACGCAAACGGGTTTACGTGGGACCTTCAGGTTATGTGAATAGGCCAAAATGGGCGAAGATGGGTGCTGGCCGAATATTTACGTCATAAAAAAAGGATACTCCCCGAAAGGTGTATCCTTTTTTTATTTTTCCTCTTCTTGACCAACCCTGGCCTTACATGGTAGCTTATGTTGTTAATTCTTATGTCTGTTTTTTTCCGGGGCACTTATACCTGCAGGAGCTGGGAGGATTATGAAGAAAAATATTTTTATGTTTGTCATGGTTGCCATTGCATTTTTTCCTCTGCTGTTTGTTTTAGGATGCAATGAAGAGGATAAAGGACCTTCTGCTGAGGAACTGCTTATAGGTTCCTGGCACAGATACTGGAATAAAGCCTATTTTGTTTTGATACTAAGGGCAAATGGCGGGTGGAGTTCAGATGTCAGAATAGAAGGGGCTGCCTCAAAAATTGTTGCAAAAAGGGGTAATGCTTCTGGAACCTGGCGTGTTGAGGAAAGCCATCTTGTAATTACTGTTTTAGAGTCTGATATTGAGGATGCATGGAAAAAGGATAAAACCCTTTTTTGCGAGATTGTTGAAATAGATAAAAGTTTAATGACACTCAAATATCCCAATGAAAGAATTATTATATGGAAACGATCTAAAGTTAAGCAAAAGGCAGGGCAGGTGGAACTTCTGCCGCCGGTGATAAACTTGGCTCCTCTGGTTGTGAACCTCAACAAGATCAGAAGCCATGACAAGGATAGATATCTCTGTCTTGATCTGGAACTGAATCTGTATGATCTGAGGCCTGACCAGGAACTGCCAAAGTTCCATCCAAGGGCAAGGGAGGCTGCGGTGATGTTTTTAAGCTCTCTTACCTATAAGGAGGTTAAAACTTTTGATAAAGTTAAAGAGGCTAAAGAAAAGCTTAAAGATTTACTCAATCCATACCTTGACGGCCTGATAGAGAATATTAAACTAAATCATGTGGTAATATCATCAACCATTGAAAAAGTTGATGAATTTCTTCTGGAACATACTCCTGTGCCGGAACCTGTTGTTTCAGAGGATGAAGAGGAGAAAAAAGAGGAATAATAATGGGAAAAACAATTGCAGAAAAAATATTTGATACCCATCAGGCTGGTAACCCATCTGATGATATCTGTGTGATCTCTCTTGATGCTGTTTTCTGTCATGAGATTACAACTCCTGTGGCCATAACTGATCTTATCAAAAGAGGTAAGGACAGAGTTTTTGATGCCTCAAAGATCAAGGCTGTCATAGATCATGTTACACCTGCCAAAGATTCAAAAACAGCCTTGCTGGGTAAAATTTTAAGGGACTGGGCAAAAAGGCATGATATTAAAGATTTTTTTGATATTGGAAGAAATGGTGTCTGCCATGCCATATTTCCGGAAAAAGGTTTTGCAAGACCGGGATACACTATTATTATGGGAGATTCCCATACCTGTACCCATGGTGCTTTTGGTGCATTTGCAGCAGGAGTAGGTTCAACAGATCTTGAGGTGGGGATTTTAAAGGGTGTCTGTGCATTTAAAAGGCCTGAATCAATAAAAATCAATATTTCAGGAACCCTTGCTCCCGGGGTCTATGCCAAGGATGTAATCCTGGCTGTTATTGGAAAGATTGGAGTAGATGGAGCTACAAACGCAGTTATTGAATTTTTAGGTATGGTTGTTGATAAAATGGTCATGGACCAGAGAATGACCCTGTGCAATATGGCTGTGGAGGCAGGTGCAACAAGCGGTATCTGTGCTCCTGATATGATTACTGTTGATTATTTGTGGGAATTCATAAAAGATGAATATTCTTCAAAACAGGATGCTTTAGAGGCGTTTTCGGCATATACTCCTGATAAAGATGCTCAATATAAAAAAGTAATTGAGTTTGATGTTTCTTCTCTTGCACCCCAGGTGACCTTTGGATACAGGCCTGATCAGGTAAAACCTGTCTCTTCCATGGAAGGAGAAAAGATTGATCAGGTCTATATAGGTTCCTGTACAAACGGCAGGTTTGAAGATCTTGAAATTGCCGCATCTATTCTTAAGGATAAGAAAATAGCTGATTCGGTCAGGGCAATTGTTTCACCTGCAACTCCTGGAATATACAGCCGGGCCCTTGATGCAGGTATTATAAAGATATTCATGGATGCAGGATTCTGTGTAACCAATCCCACCTGTGGCGCATGTCTTGGAATGAGTAATGGTGTTCTTGCCAAAGGCGAAGTCTGTGCTTCAACAACAAACAGGAATTTTAACGGGCGTATGGGTAAAGGCGGCATGGTTCATCTCATGAGTCCGGCAACGGCTGCAGCATCGGCAATAACAGGAAAGATTACAAACTCAAAAATTTATTCCTCATAAAGGTGGCAGAAGATGAAGGAGTTTAAAGGAAAGATACTTTTTCTTGACAGATCAGATATAAATACAGATGAGATAATACCTGCAAAATATCTTACAGAGATAACAAAAGAGGCTCTTAAACCTTATCTTTTAGAGGATCTTGTTCTTAAAGGGTTTGAGGCGGCAAAAGATATCCTGGGAAAAACTGTTGTTGTAACAAGAAACAATTTTGGATGCGGTTCATCAAGGGAACATGCTCCCTGGGCTTTTGAGGTCAACGGGATCAATATGGTGATTGCATCGGGCTTTGCCAGAATTTTTCAACAGAATATGTTCAATTGCGGCATGATGGCAGTGGAACTTGAAGAAAATGTAATTGATCAGCTTTTTAAAAATTTTGCAGATAAAGAGACATCTGTTAAGACAGATTTTAATAAAATGGTATTTACATTTACAGCTGATAACAGAGTTGAAGAAGTTCCGTTTAAAGTGAGTGATTTTGCCCTTTCCCTGGTCAATGCCGGAGGCTGGGTTGAATTTGCTGATAAGAATTATTAGG
>JAYEHB010000575.1:0-3738 GCA_034659375.1 Thermodesulfobacteriota bacterium | reverse complement strand
ATATAAAACAACTTAAAAACTCAGGCCGTCGTTGTCTTCTTCAAAAAAATCTTCTTTAATATTCCCCTGATTGTCTTTTAAAAGAACTCTTACTCTCTTTTCTGTCTCATCAAGCTTTTTAAAACAGAATTGAGAATGCTTCATACCCTGTTCAAATTTTTTAATTGCTTTTTCCAGGGGCAGCTGGCCGGATTCAAGTTCTTTTACAATCTCCTCCAACTGCTCCATTGATTCTTCAAATGTTTTTTTTGCAACCATTGCTTTTTTCCACTTGACACAAAAGCCTTCCCTTTGCAAGGAGAACTTCAACCATGTCACCTTTTTCACTGTTTTTTGAGTCTGTGAGGATATTTCTTTCTGGACATCCTCTGGTTATACTATAGCCTCTTTCAAGTACTGCCATGGGGCTTAAAGCATTAAGTCTTGCTGATTTTTCACTGTTTTCTGCCTGACACTGCCTTATAATTCCACCCATACTTAGAGTGAGCCTGTTTGTTAATTTTCCCATGTTTTTTTTTAATCCTGAAATATCAGAACCAGGATTATGTCCATACAATGCATTGGAAAACCAGTCAAGCCTCTCTTTTTTCGATTCTACTATCTTTTTTACCTGACCTCTCATTCTTTCTTCAAAATCTTCAAGTTTAAAGTGCATATCATCAATAATTCTTGAGGGATTTTTAAGCCTTGCCCTTAAATCTGAAATGTTTTCCTTTAAAAAAACAATATTGCCTGTTAATCCTCTAACAAGATTAAGATTAAGTTGAGTTATATGTTTTTTTAGATTATCTTTTTCAGGAAGTGCAAGTTCAGCTGCAGCAGAAGGTGTTGGAGCACGAAGATCTGCAGCAAAATCACAAATTGTAAAATCAGTTTCATGACCCACGGCAGATATAACAGGTATATTTGAATCATACACAGCCCTTGCAACTCTTTCTGAATTAAAGGCTGCAAGATCCTCTAAAGAACCTCCGCCTCTGGCAAGGATGACAAGTTCAGATTTATCAATGCTGTTTACAAGGGCAAGCCCGTTTGCAATCTCATATTCAGCATCATTACCCTGCACAATTACAGGAATAATCTCAAGGTACACACCTGGAAATCTTCTCTTTGCAACATTAATAATATCTCTTACAACGGCACCTGTACCCGAGGTTATAACACTAATTTTTGAGGGAAAAAATGGAATTGGCTTTTTACATTCTTCATCAAAAAGACCTTCCTTTGAAAGCTTGCTTTTAAGCTGCTCAAACGCAACCTGAAGGGCACCAGTACCTTCAGGCTCAATATGTTCAAAAATAATCTGGTATGAACCCCTTGGTTCATACAGGGAAAGTCTGCCCATGCCGGTAATTTTCATTCCATTTTCAAGTATGAATTTTAATCTTTTTTTTTGATTGCGGAACATGACACCGGAGATAATGGCGTTGTTGTCTTTTAGGGAAAAATACGAGTGGCCCGATGCCGGAACCATAAAATTGGATATTTCTCCGGTTATCCAGATAAATGGATATTTTTCCTCAATAAGAGTTTTAATCTCCCTTGTAAGAGCTGAAACAGTATATATTTGTCCCAATTACTTCCGATCCTTTTTTTTTATATATAACTGCCACGGGCAGCCTTGATGGTCTAAGTATGCACACAACAAATGATGAAAGTTACACTCTCTCCAACCATGCCAGTTATAACAGAAAGATTTTAAAATTGGAAATTAAAAACTTTACAATTTCACAATATCCACAACGTCCGATAATATATATTATGTAAACTTTTTTTACAGGAGGTGTTTTACCAGACACCTCCTGTAAAAAACTTATATATTTTGTCTCCTTCCTCACCGGGGCATAATGCATGTGCCTTTTTATGCACCTTAGACCACCAAGGCTGCCCGTGGCAGTTATAGAGAAAATACCGAATTATCTTGAAATGAGCTTATGCTGTGTTATATTCTATCTAAACAGTAAGAGCAATATGTGCTCATAATAAAAATGAAAATTTTTCAGGAGGTTAATAAAATGAACGTTTCTTCAGCTATTGGCAATGCCCATGCCCTTGTCAAAGTAAATTCTTTTATCAAAAGTGTTTACAACTGGATGGCAATAGGTCTTGCATTGACAGCTTGTACAGCTTTGTATGTTTCCAACAGCGAAACCATGCTCCAGCTTATTTTTGGGAATCAACTGGTTTTCTTTGGAATGATATTTGGAGAACTTGGACTTGTCTTTTACCTGAGCTCCAGAGTTCAAAAGATGCAGGCATCAACGGCCACAGTGCTTTTTGTGCTATATTCTATTCTCAATGGAGCCACACTTTCATGTGTCTTCCTAATGTATACCAGTGCATCCATTGTTTCCACTTTTTTTGTATGTGCACTTACCTTTGGAGCCTGCAGCGTGTATGGCATGGTGACAAAACGTGATCTGACTTCCCTTGGCGGATTCATGATAATGGGTCTTTTTGGAATCATCATTGCCACTGTTGTGAATCTTTTTATTCAGAGTTCTGCCATGACCATGATAATTTCATACATTGGCGTTGTTGTATTTATAGGGCTTACTGCATATGATACCCAGAAACTGAAACAAATGGCTTTAACACTGCCCGATAACGCCAGCGGTGCCATGGTTCGAAAAGGTACCATCATGGGTGCTCTTACACTCTATCTTGATTTTATAAATCTCTTTATAATGCTGCTCCATATTTTTGGGATTTCAAGGGACTAAGGCATGGGGGTGGGGTCAGGCTTTCGTTTTTGATACCCCCCTGCCCCGATTTATTCCACCTATGCAATATCAAGCCAATAAGGTCTTTTCAACACAACACCCATTAAAATTTTCCTGAAGGACGTATAATTGCGTCTATATTATACTCCATCCGTAACCGGCTGCTGAATTTTTCTGCTTTTTGACGACTTTCATAAAAACCGATTCTGACAAGATACCAGAACCTTTTTTTTGAATCCTCAAGGCTGAGGATTCTCGCTTCCAATCCTCTCTTAATCAATGCTGCCTTTTTTTTGTTGGAATTGCTTTTGACAAGAAATGCTCCAATTTGAAGGGTATACTGCCCTTTTTTATCTTTTTTGACTCTTTTTCCATGGATCTTATTTTGACTCTTTTGCAGTGATATTTTATTTTGACTTTTTTTCAGCGTTTTATCATAAATTTTATTTTTTAATGAGATTGCCAACTCAAACCCAGGTTTAAGTTCAAGGGCTTGATCAAGATCGTTCAGGGCATTATCATACTGATTTAATCCAAGCCAGGAAAGAGCTCTGTTAAAACAGGTAATGAATTGATCAGGTCTGTTTGATATTTCCCGGTCATAGCAGGCAATTGCTTTTTTGTACTCTTTTTTATAATGCCATGCAGAACCAAGGTTACTGTATATGCCCTTAAGCTTTGGATCAAGGCTGACGGCTTTTTCAAAATCCTTAATGGCAAGATCTGTTTTTTTAAGATTCAACAGGGCAATTCCACGATTTTTATAAACCAGTGATTTCTCAGATCCATTGAATATTATCTCTGTAAAAAAATCAATAGCTTGTTGATACCTGCCCTGTTTGAATTCATGGACACCTGTTTCAAACAAATCCCTGTTTATATTATCTTTGTTATCTATTTTTGCATAAGTTAAACCAGATAAAACAAAAATAATTATCATTAAAAATAGAGGAATTTTCAGACTGAAATTCATAAACGTATCCCAGAGGGGTTAAAGATTAAATGCCCGCTATCT
>JAYEHB010000574.1:0-3740 GCA_034659375.1 Thermodesulfobacteriota bacterium | reverse complement strand
TCTAACTGATTCTAAATTTGTTGAAACTTTTAAAAAGGTTGATGCAAAACAGATGGAGCTTCCCATGTACGAGAAGGTTATGGAGAAAATAGGCAAGCCCATAGTTTTTAATATATGCATGCTTGGAGCTCTTGTGGGAATAACTGATCTTTTAAAGCCTACGTCAATCATGGATGTTTTAAAAACCAGAATTCCTGAAGATTTCCTGGAGATGAACAAAGAGGCTCTGGAGCTTGGAATGGACATGGGAGCAGAGTTAAAAAACAGGTAAGGGTTTACATGGCACCGTTTTTTTGCGTTGGCGGGTACTTGAAGTACCGAAGTACGACTCGTGCCCGCTGCCTTGCATCGAGTGTAACCTTTTTGCGTTTTGACTTTGCTGAAAACATGAATTTTCTATATTCTTGGATCATAACATATTGATTTTACGTTCGTTAATTTTGGAATTTTGACCATTCCTACTCAAAAAGGTTACACTCCATTGCATCTGCGGCTGCCTGTCAGGGGTGCAGCCGCTGGTGGTATTCTTCTTTAGATTCCTGCTGAAGGAAAGATATCCTCAACCTTCATATTTTTTATTTTTTTAATGCAGTCTTTAACAGCATCCTGCTCATTCTCTCCTGTACCCTGATGTTCAGGTTTTGCAATAATATTGACAAGGTTTGGAACTGCCATAAATTTTGCTGCAAGTGTTCCCTGGATTGCCTGGTGTACGTCAATATAGATCATCCTTCCGTCTCTGATGAGATTGTACCTTGAAACACTCGTAAATATGTCGTCTTTATGCAGATCAAGCATTTTGAGATAAACTCCATTATTATAGGTTAATTTGTATCCTATTCAAATATCATGTTCAAATATCATGGTAAAGCAATAAAAAAAAGATGAAATAAAAAAAATGAACATGATGATTTTTTTTCGGAACAAATCTCACGGAATCATCGAAATAACCGTAGGGGCAGGCCCCCGTGCCTGCCCTCGTGCCTGCCTAAATGATCGGCAACCACAAAAAAACATGGCAACCACAGATCAGGATATCTGGCCGACGTTAGAACCAAACCTGCAAATTTGATTTTGTACAATGTGATTTACAATATGGATATGGAAATACGTTTTGATGAATAGTGATTATTTAAAAAAAGAACAACACAGGCTTGTTGCAGACTGGGATACCCTCCAGAGAATATTCATAAAGCCTGAGGATGATGAGTGCAAAAAAGTACTTTTAAAATACATGGAGCAGATTTTTTTCGGGCTTCACGATTTTTTAAACAGACATGTGGGGGTTACAGAGGAGATAAGCCTTAAGGCACTGACAGAGAAATTCAAAGGAACTCTTATCAGTGAACATCCTGAAAAAAAACTTGCAGAGGTTATTTCAGATATTATCAATGAGCTGGCGCCTAAAGCTGTCAATGTTGCATCTCCCTATTTTGTGGGTCATATGACAGCAGCCATTCCTTTTTTTATGGTTCACTTAAAGGCCATTGTGGCAGCTTTGAATCAGAATGTAATAAAACTTGAAACTTCAAAGGTTCTCTCTGTTTTAGAAAGGCAGGTACTTGCAAAGATACACAGGCTTATATTTAACAGAAGTGAAGAGTTTTATGCACAGCATGTCCAGAGCATTAATACCTCCCTTGGTGCTTTTACAACAGGTGGAACAACTGCCAACCTCACAGCCTTGTGGGTTGCACGAAATAAATTGTTTTTTCCTTGTAATGGTTTTAAGAGCATTGAAGCCCAGGGATTTTTTTCTGCTTTAAAGGCCCATTGTCTTGAAAAAGTGGTTGTCCTGGTCTCAAGACGGGGGCACTATTCTTTAAAAAAAGCAGGGGGGATTCTGGGGTTGGGAAGTGAAAATGTGATTCCTGTTGACGTGGACAGGGAACATAGAATTGATTTGAAAAAATTGAATAATCTTATTAAAGGATTTAAAAAATCAGGCAGCACAGGAATTGTAGCTGTTGTAGGTATTGCAGGAGCTACAGAGACAGGTTCTGTAGATCCTCTGGAGGATATGGCAGATATCTGCCAGAACCATTCAATACATTTTCATGTTGATTCAGCATGGGGCGGCCCTGTTCTGTTTTCTGAAAAATATTCTTGGCTTTTAAAGGGCATTAACAGAGCTGATTCCGTATCCATGGACGGCCATAAACAGTTTTATATGCCCATGACCAGTGGGATGGTCTATTTCAGGGATCCTGACGCAATGGAGCATATAGCCTATTATTCCAATTATGTTAATCGCCAGGGTAGTGTTGATTTAGGGATTAAATCTCTTGAAGGTTCCAGGGAGGCAAATTCACTTATTCTGGACAGTGCCTTAAAGATCATGGGATGCCGTGGCTATGCCCTTTTGATTGATCATGGTATCGAGACTGCCAGAGAATTTGCAGATGAGATCAGAAAAAGAGATCTGTTTGAGGTTGTAACAGAGCCGGAATTGAATATTCTCACTTACAGAATTGTTCCCAAAAATTTCAGGGAACAGTTTTTAAGGGCTGATTCCAATGAAAAAGAGAGGCTTAACAGAGAACTGAATCAAATAAATACAATGGTGCAGAGAAAGCAGAGGGAGGCCGGAAAGAGTTTTGTCTCAAGAACCAGGATCAGGATGGAGCCGGGTGATAAAGAGATGGCTGTTGTCCTTAGATGCGTTTTAATGAATCCCATGACAGATATGACAATCCTCAATGAGATCCTTGATGAACAGGAGGAGATATTTACAACTGGTATAACCGGCACGGCCGGAGCGTGGTTTCCGCATCGGCCACAATACCCTAAAGGGCAGAAACCAAATTTAGAAAGTCTATCATTGCAGTCGTTTGGATGGACTTTCATATAAATTAACATAAGTACGTAATTTTTTTATAAAATCTTTGATTTGAACTCTACATCATATTTCATTTTATAATTCTTTTAAAAGTTCTCGGGCATTAGGGAGTTTTACGCCTTTCTTTTTTGCTTCTACTATTTCTTGCAAACCTTTTAAAATACTATCCCCCAAATTATCAATCTCAAATTCGCTGTCGTCTATCTCTTCATCGGCTTCTTCAACTTCAACTGTGATTTTTAAAAATTGTTGTGGTTTGACCTTAAATCTTTCTTGCAGAAATGGGGGGAGTTCTGCCCCTTGCATATGTTCAATTATAGTTGGCATTTTTTGCCTCTCTAATAATGTAAATGTAAAGGGGTCAAGTCTACTCTTGACTCTTATTGATTAATAATTGCTGTCAGAGCCTGAATAGTTTTTTTCAACCCAGGGTCTTTTTGAATTCGTTCCTCTACCCTGCCAATAATGCTGTTCACTGAATTGTAGTTGTTTATCAAAAAATCCTTGCATATCTGCGTCAAGGTCTCTCTCCGTAATTTTCGAATCAGATATACCGCAACATTCCTTGGCTACCCACTTAAGCCGGGACACCCCGCAGAATAAGGTTTTTCGGGAATGCCCTATTTGTGAGGCTCGCAGGCTGGAAGACTCTCATCAACCGGTTCACACTGTCCCGCCTTACGTCGGTAGCCCATTCCTTGGCTCATTAAAAAAGCTCTTTTTGGATATATAAATTTTTTTCGGGCTTGGTTCTATATTCGGCCACTTGAGGGTGGGGGCTTTCGTTGAGGGTGGGGTCAGGCTTTCGTTATTGTCATTATCTTGACTTTTTTGGTTAATTATCTTCAAGGTTTGATAACGACACAAATAACAAAAGCCTGACCCCTCCGTTGTTCCTGCA
>JAYEHB010000573.1:0-3740 GCA_034659375.1 Thermodesulfobacteriota bacterium | reverse complement strand
AAAAAAATTGGTGGCTTTGGAAAAAGAGAAAAGAAAACGATTAAAGATCGTTTTAATGAAGCAAAGGTTCTTGCTGGTTCTAAACTCAGACAAGGAATAATTGATCAATTCAGTAGTCTTAATAGTACCCTTGACGATAAAAAAGCCCACATGTTGGCAACCTTAACAAAATCTGATACAAGCGTATTAATGGGTGCCATAAATGATGGTATGCCCATTCTTGATACGTCAGGTGCTATAGACCTTAAAGAAGGCTCTAAGGGACTAAAAGAGATATTTGCTCCAATTGGTGATCAATTGGATGATTTTCTTGCATGGTATGCCGCTCATAGAGCAGAAAGACTTTTTAAAGAGGGTAGAGAAAATAGATTTACTGAAGATCAAATTAAAGCTGGTAAAACTCTGAATCATGGTAGAAAGCAATTGTTTGATGATGTATCAAAAGAGTTTGATGCAATGGGTGCTGCTATAACTGATATTGCTGTTAAAACTGGACTGGTAAATGAAGAAGAAGCCCAGAAATGGATAGAAGAAGGCTTTTATGTTCCTTTCTACAGAATGCTTGAAGAACAGGAAAATTCTGGAAAGGGTCCTGGAAATTTAAACGGACTCACAAACCAAAAGCCATATAAAAGACTCAAGGGTGCAGACTTAAAAATTGATGATCTTTTAACCAATGTGCTTTTAAATTGGAACCATTTAATCAGTGCAAGCCTTAGAAATCAAGCAGGTACACAAGCACTTGAATCCGCAACTGATATGGGGTTAGCAACCATGGTTGAAAAACAATTTAAAAGCAAAGAGGCTGTTTATGTCAGAGCGAATGGCAAAGAAATTTGGTATGAACTTGATTCATCACCAGAAGGGCAGCTTGTCCTGGACTCTATAACTTCGCTCAGTTACGAGGGACTTAATACTCCAGCTATGAAAGCCATGAGAATGTTTAAAAGGACTCTTACACAAGGCGTAACTGCAAGTCCTGGTTTTAAAATAAGAAATCTTTTCCGAGATTCTTTACACGCTCCAGCAGTTTCCACAGCATCTAAAAATCCATTGAAAAATGTAGCAGTAGGGTTTAAGTATAAAGCAGATGAAAAAAGAATGAAGATGGGTGGCGGTGCTTTTTCTCAAGAAGGTTATATCCATGGCAATGACCCTGATGCTATAAAAAATATTGTTGGAATTTCTACTGATTCAATTTTAAATACTTCAAACAAAATTAAAAGAATGTGGCGTAAATGGGAAAACTTTGGGAACACACTGGAAAATATAAATAGGGTAGCAAGTTTTAGAGCAGACCTGGCAGCAGGGAAGTCTTTACTTGAAGCTAACTTTAATGCAAGAGATCAACTCGACTTTGCCAGATCAGGTAGTTTTACTTCCGTCCGGTTTCTTGCCCAGACTATTCCGTTTATAAACGCCAGGTTGCAGGGAGGTGATAAGGTGTATCGTTCCCTCAAAGACCCAGAGCAACGGAAACAATTTTTTCAGGTGGTTGGAACATACGCTTTTATATCAGCGGGACTAATGACACTTATGGTAGGAGATGATGATTATGATGAAGCTCCAGAATGGGAAAAAAGAACATATCATTTATTCAAAACACCTGGTAGCGATATAATGTACAGAATGCCCAGGCCCTTTGAGGTTGGTGCCATAGCATACATGGTTGAACAAATGACTAAAAAGTTTATGGATGAAAATGTGGAATTAGGTTCAGCTTTAAAACATACCTTGTCTGATACTTTCGCCATGAGTGTTGTCCCACAAGCATTTAACCCTATTTTGGAGGTTTATTCCAATAAAGACTCTTTCAGGGATATCCCGATTGAGTCAATGTCTATGAAAAATCTGTCTAAAAAAGAACGAGCTAAGCCATGGACAAGCAAAACAGCTAAGGGTGTAAGTGCTGCAATGTCCAATGTCTTACCAGAAGGGCAAACACTCTCTCCTGTTCAAATACAGTATTTAGTGCAAGGATATACGGGTTGGGCAGGAGGAACAACTCTGGCATCAATAGATTTTCTGATTAAACAGATGACAGGTGAAATAACACCAGAGGTCAAAATATCTGAATACACATGGAATCCGGTTTCTTCTTTTGCTCGGGAAAAAGATGCAAGGAGTTCAAAGTATGTTACAAAGTTTTATGATAATTTGTCTGAACTTAACAAATTATGGGCTGATATTCGGAAATACAGACAAACTCCAGGTGGGATAAAAGTAACCAACCAGCAGGTAAATAAACTTAGATACAGAAAGATTTATAACAAGATCAGTAAAAAACTTTCCACTTTGAGGAAGTACGAAAGCCGAATTTATACTGATACTACAATGACGGCGGCGGGGAAAAGAGAAGCAATAAAAAAAATAAGGATACAAAAAAACAATTTAACTAAACAGATTGTAAATGTTTCTAAAGATGTGTTTTAAAAAATAGTTTTTTTATACTAAATAGTGTATTATTAATAAGGAGAAAAAAAATGGATGTAAATTGGATTTGGATAGCGGTAATACTGCCCGTACTGGTTGGTTTTTTCAAAGCAGAAATTGGAAAAATTCTTACAGCATACAATGTTTATAGGCTCAGGTCTTTTGATGTAGATGGTGATCCCACCACAGCCGATGCAGTTCAGATGCTGAACGGTGCCACTGGTGAATGGGGAGACGCTACTATTGAAAAATATGTCTTTTCCCTTAGTTCAAAAAAACGTGGTGTTTATATTTTATATCCAGATGGAGGGCGAGAAAAAATATCCCTGGTTATATGGGCGGGGATGCGTAAAAGACAGCCGCCTAAATAATTTAAAAAAGGTGTGATTAATGGATGATAATAATTGGCTACACGATCACATTCAAAGCATGAACGACAAATTAACTGAATTAGTTAGAATAACGGCAACACATTCAATGGCATTAAAGATTTTGGGAGCAGGCTTAATGATTACTGTTGGAGCCATTGTTGGTTTAATAGTAAAGTGGTTGGAGGGAAGAATCCAATGATGTCAATACAAAAAAAAATGATGTCAGTATTTAAAAAGTTATTTGGTCCCGGTGAGCGAGTCACAAAACTCGCAAAAGAGATTGAAGAACAAAAAAACTCTATAAGCAAATTTCTTGAGGAATATGATCCGATTGTAGTCCCTTATTGCTCATTAAGGAAAACCGCTTGTCTATCTTGTGGTGTATTGTATTGGAAGAAAGATAAACACCACAGATATCTCACAGCCAATGAAAATCATTGTAACATTTTTTTTGATTTATCATATAAAGAAGCAAAAACGATTGTTGGGAAAACTGATATCGAACTTATTACAGAGTTTAGGAAGCATAAATCTCATACGTTTGGTGAATTATGCATAAGTTCAGACGAATACATAAAAAAACAATATCAAGAAACTCATATAGTTAAACCTATCCGATTTTTTGAATTGGGATACAAAAATAATGCCCCTTTGCTTTTGGATGTAACTAAAATTGTAACAGTCGATGATAACAAAGCTTTTAACGGAACACATGGGCATGCCATGGACTGGTCTGCACGATCAGAAGAAATTATGGAATTATTAACCATTTTGTTAAAGAAAAAGTTGGCAATAAGATTAGATGATGGCGGAGGACAAAAAGTTGCTTGTTATTTAATAAAAGATCGTCGGCAAAACGAATGTCTATGTTTCCCAGATAACATAAAAAAAAGGTAAAAAGAATGGGTATTAAAAATTTTTACAGAGGTGATACCA
>JAYEHB010000572.1:0-3742 GCA_034659375.1 Thermodesulfobacteriota bacterium | reverse complement strand
AATGACTTTTGCAGCCACTACTATATCCGAGCATTATCGAAATGAAGGTTTAAATAAAGGATTAATTGAAGGTGAAAAAAAAGGAAAAAATGAAGGGTTAATTGAAGGTGAAAAAAAAGGAAAAATTAAAGGAAAAATTGAAATGCTTGAAGAGATGTACAGAGCAGGGATTCTCAAAAAAAAGCAATTAGAAAAAATGGCTGCATCGTTTAAGCAGCAATTAAAAGAAATTCAGGCTTAGTGGAATAATTTTGTTGCAGCCAATGCGAATGACCACGCTCCGGCCATGCCGGTTTATATATGAAACTCAGCCTAACTATTTAAATTCATGGAGTTTCATCCTTTGTTGTGTTTACAAACTTATTCCTGATAAGTTTGTAATATCAAATAGTTACGACCCCTCAGAAAATTGATAATTGGCCATTATCTCTTCATGAACCTTACAAATTCTTCTCTGTTCTTTTCCCATTTTAGATCTGACTGCTGCTGAATTTCCTCCCATTTTTTATTAATTTCCATAAACCAGCAACAATTCTAATTTTGGTGCCTTATGCGTTTAAAACCAAGGAAAAAATAATTTTCATCAACGTAATTTCAATGAGTTACACAGCAGATGACTTGGTTAAAAACCATAATTATAATTGCTGATAAACCAGATCACGCTTTTTTATTTAGTTTTTTATGCCATATTCCGATAATATATATAACTGTCACGGGCAGACATGGTTAGTCACCTCGGTTCGCCACAACAAAGTATGAAAGTCAAATAATTATAATCGCTTAAACGGACTTTCATATAACCGGCATGGCCGGAGCATGGTCATTCTCATCGGCCACAACAAATGATGAAACTCCATGAATTTAAATAGTTAGGCGGAGTTTCATATAAAATTCACAAGTTCAACATTTAACAGGGAGCAGGTATCATGGCCACAGGAGCAATTACAAGTCTGGGATTGGGATCAGGGCTGGAGCTTCAAAGCATACTTGATCAGCTTAAGGAAATTGAAGCAGAGCCAATTACGAGAAAAACAAATGAAAAAACAGCACTTCAAAATGAAATAAATGCATTTAACAGCGTAAAAGCAAAACTCTTTGCCATAAAATCAGATGCTCTCTCTCTATCCCTTGAATCAGATTTTCTCAACAATAAAGTATCAGTATCAGATGAAGAGATTATAAGTGCAAGGGTTGATAATGGTATTGTTGCATCTTCAACCAGTATTGATGTAACACAAAAGGCCAGGGCAAGTTCATGGCAGTCATTGGGGATTGCAAGCAAAAGCTCTGTGATATATCGTGAACCATCCACAAGCATAACAGATTCTGATGCTGATCTTACAACCGAATCCCAAACCATGACTATTCAGTCTGGTGCAAGAGGAAGCCAGCAGAATATCGACATTGCTCTTGAGTCCGGCATGAGCCTCAATGAAATAGCAGAAGCTGTTAACTCCTCAGAAAACAATGTTGATGATGAAGAGAACCAGATTGTACAAGCAACTGTAACAAAAAACAGTGACAACAATTTTTATATCAGAATCAGCTCTGCAAAGGGCGGTAACAGTGCAGATTCCCAGATCTCTGTTGCAGGCTTTGATTATGTAAAAAGTGATACAATCATTGCAATTGGCAAACCAGACTCCAATGAAAACACTTTTATCAGTATTGCTCCCGGCACAACCTATGCGGAAACAGCAGATGCCATAAACAACTCATCTGACAATCCCGGTGTTACAGCAGCAATGATTGATGACGGAAGTGATGAAAACCAGTACAAACTCATAATCACATCTGACTCAACAGGGGAAAATAACAAAATAGATATACTGAACCTGCCCATGACTGAAGTTACCGAGGGCAATGGAGAATCTTTAAATGCAATATTTACAGTTAACGGGATTGACTATCAAAGACAGTCCAATGAAGGAATAGATGATGTAATAACAGGTGCCACCCTGAATCTGAAAAAAACAGGGGAAGCCACAGTCAATATTCAGCATGACATGGATAGTGTTAAAGATCATATCACCGGCCTTGTTAAGGGATTTAATGAACTTCTTGGTGAAATAAAGGGTACAGCTACTGATACAGATGATGATGATACAACAGATACCAGTACAGATGATGATGACAACCCGCTTAAAGATTCATATTCCATAAAAAGCATGATATCAAAACTTCATTCCCTCATGGGCACACGTATCAACACCGGGTCTGAATACTCAAGTCTCTACGATCTTGGAATGGAGATTAACAAGGACGGCACACTCAGTCTGAATGAAAATACCCTTGACCAGGCAATTGCTTCAAACCCTGGGGCTGTAAAAAGTCTTTTTATAGGTAATTCTGAAACAGAAACACCAGGTCTTGGAGATATCATCAACGACGGTATCACCAACATGATCAGTTCCCAGGGAACCATTACCACGGAAATCAGTGCTGATCAAAAAAGAATGGATCGGCTTGACACAGATATTGAAACTGCCACAACCCGTCTCAGCAAAAGATATGAAATCATGACTGCTGAATTTTCAAAACTTGATATATACATAAGCCAGATTCAGTCAGAAGCAAGTTATATGACTGCAATGATTGATTCATTTAACAATTTAGATAAAAAATAAACAAACAGCGTATTCAGGAGGTTTTTAATGGCACCACTAGCTGGAATAAACAAATATCTTAATAATCACTATGATGGCATGTCACCGGAGCAATTGATACTGATGCTGTACAAAGGTGCCCTTGATCGTTTACAGCTTGCAAAACAGGGTGTTCAAGAAAATAATATAAAAAAACGTGGTGAAAATCTGGGTAAAGTCATTGCCATAATATCTGAACTGAACAGCTCAGTTGACCTGACAATGAAGGATGAGAGTACACAGTTTTTAAGAGGGCTCTACTCTGCCATCCTTGCCGAACTTCCCATGGTATCCATAAACAATGATATAGATATATTGATACGAACTGAAACCTATATATCAAAGTTAAAGGAAATATGGGAAAAGGATGTCATGGGCAAAGGTCAAAATATTAAACAGCCTGCAAAGCCAGAATCTGCTTCTGTTTCTAATTCTCTTAAAACTCCCGGCGGATATGGCCATGGCAAAACACAAGCAACACCAAATTATGGTTCTGGGAAAATGCCAGGGGGCTATGGCAAAGCAAAACCAGCACCCAGTTACGGTTCTTTGAAAATGCCGGAGGAATATGGTAAAACAAGATCAGCCCTGGGTTCAATAGCTGTTTGACAACGGCTATTGAACATCGCTCTGCCACAATACTCTACAGGGCAGAAACCGAAAAATGGATCGACGAGGCAGAGCCAACTCTATATCGTGGCTCATTTCCAAACTGGAGTTTGGGAACAGGGCAGTGATTAGAGTACATTGGACAGAGTAGTCTGACCCCATGATATTGGACAGATTTTCATAGAAAAAATATTTATACTGGAAAAAAAATGGGAAATGAACTTTCACAAATTACAGAGCTTATCAACAATCTTGAAGATATTCACATGGATCATATAAGCTCTTTTAACATGGAGTTAATGCCGGATCTTGAAAAACAATCCATTGAACGAAGCAAGATAGTTGACAAATTAGGAGAAAAGATTCATTATCTTATAAACAATATAAATTTTAAGCATATATTAGATGATGAACCTTTAGATAGTGATACTGACTATGAAGCAATATTATTGTTCAAAAAACGCATTTTCACTCTTCTTGAACAAAAC
>JAYEHB010000571.1:0-3746 GCA_034659375.1 Thermodesulfobacteriota bacterium | reverse complement strand
GTAGTCAGTCCCACTGTAACCATTGGTGATGATGTTGTTCTTGGTGACAGGGTTACTCTTATGCCCGGGGTCTATATTGGAGACAGTTCTGTAATTGGTGATGATACATTTATTAAACCAAATACCACATTGATGGAGAGAACTGTAATCGGCAGAAGGGTTGTTATTCATTCAGGAACTGTTATTGGAAGTGATGGTTTCGGTTTTACCCCTGATCAGGGGGTAAAAGACGCAGCTCCAAAACATGAAAAGATTCCCCATGCAGGATTTGTTCAAATTGATGATGATGTTGAAATTGGAGCCTGCAATACAATAGACAGGGGTACTTTTGGCAGAACCTGGATAAAAAAAGGGGTAAAAACAGATAATCTGGTTCATATTGCCCATAATGTTACAATCGGAACCAACACCCTTATTGTTGCCCAGGCGGGTATTGCCGGAAGTACAAAAATAGGGAAAAATGTGATACTTGCGGGAAGAGCAGGAGTGTCAGGGCATCTGAGTGTGGGTGATTTTTCCATTGTAGGACCTGGTGCAGGTGTCTTAAAAGATGTTGCTCCAGGTGAAATTGTTTCAGGTTTTCCCTCCATGCCCCATAAGCTCTGGCTTAAGGTGGGAAGTATAATCCCAAGGCTTCCTGATATTAGAAAGAGGCTGATATCCCTGGAAAAAAAAAGTAAAAGACCATAACGGAGTTTTTATATGATTCATCCAACGGCAATAATTGATCCAGGGGCTGAGATTGATTCCAATGTAACCATAGGTCCCTTTGCCATAATTAAAAATAATGTACACATTGGTGCAAACACTGAAATAGGGCCATACACCACCATAGACCAGTATGTTTCCCTGGGTCCTGACTGCAGAATATTTCAGTATGCATCCATAGGTGCAGCTCCCCAGGATTTGAAGTATCATGGTGAAAAAACATACCTGAAGATCGGCAGGGCTACTGTCATCAGGGAGTTTGTCACCATAAACAGAGGAACAGAATCCGGGGGTGGGTATACTGAGGTTGGGGAGGAGAACTATCTCATGGCATATACCCATATAGCCCATGATTGTAAAACAGGAAACAAGGTGATTCTTGCCAATAGTTCAACCCTTGCCGGTCATATTGAAATTGGTGATAATGTTACTGTTGGCGGTCTTGTGGCCATTCATCAGTTTGTAAAAATAGGTGATTTTGCCTATATTGGCGGAAAATCTGCCGTTGTAAAAGATATTCCACCCTATGTTATTGCAGCAGGTGATCGTGCAACACTTCACGGACTGAATAATGTTGGCCTGAAAAGACAGGATTTCACAAAATCCACTATTTCCGAGCTTAAAAAAGCCTATCGAATTGTATTCAGGATTGGACTCACCGTAAAACAGGCCTCTGACAGGGTCCGGGCTGAGGTTGAACAGATACCTGAAGTTTTAAAGTTTATGAATTTTATACAAGAGTCAGATAGAGGTATTACCCGGTAACCGGCATACCCTAAAGGGCAGAAACTGGCCGGAGTATGGTTATCTGCTACTGGCCACAATAAATTTAGAAACTTCATGATTTTAAATAGTTAGACGGAGTTTTATATAAAAAATTATGATAAGCTTTACAAAGATAGGTCTTATTGCAGGGGGAGGGCAGTTTCCATTACTTTTTGCAAAAGCCGCAGAGCAAAAAGGATACCAGGTCCATGCTGCAGCCTATGTGAACGAAGCCGCCAAAGAGATCCAGGAGCATGTCACCTCGGTGGAATGGCTTCATCTTGGACAGGTTGGACGTCTTGTAAAGTTTTTCAAAAAATTAAATATCACTGAAGCTGTAATGCTTGGAACTGTACAAAAAACCAGGATATTTACAGATATTAAACCTGATTTAAAAGCAATGGCATTTATAGCAAAAATGGGCCATACCCATGATGATTCCGTGTTAACTTTATTTGCCAATCTCCTTGAAAAAGAGGGGGTTTTAATTAAACCTTCCACTTTTCTTCTTCCTGAACTTATTTCACAAAAAGGGTGCTGGACAAAGAGAAAGCCTGGCAAAACTGAAAAAAAAGATATCGCAGCAGGCTGGAGAATTGCAAAAGCCATTGGCCGCCTTGATATCGGCCAGTGCATTGTTCTCGGCAATGGAACTGTTTTAGCAGTTGAAGCAGCTGATGGAACCGATGCCACAATCAGGCGGGGGGGAGCTCTTGCAAAAACAGGTTCTGTGGTTGTCAAACTCTCAAAGCCTGGCCAGGATCTAAGATTTGATCTTCCTTCTTCAGGACTGGAGACCATTAAAACAATGCATGAGTCCGGGGCTTCTCTTCTTGTCCTGGAGGCGGGAAAGAGCATTGCCTTTGACCGATCTGAAATGATTGCCCTGGCAGACCAGCACAAAATTTCCATAGTTGCAATGGATGATGATGAGTTTTAAACCAAAGCATATCATGGTTCTGGCTGGCGAACCTTCAGGAGATCTCCACGGTGCAAATCTTTTAAAAGAGCTTAAGAAAAAAGAGCCATCCGTCAATATTACAGGCATTGGCGGAGATGGTATGAAAGCATGTGGTATGGAGCTTTTCTTTCATATTGATCAGCTTTCGGTTATGGGGGTTACTGAAGTTCTCTTTCAGTTTAACATTATAAAAAAAGCTTTTGATCTTTTTAAAGCAAAGATCAGAACCACCTCTCCTGATCTTTTGATTCTCATTGATTATCCCGGTTTTAATTTAAGGGCTGCTGCCTTTGCTAAAAAAAATAATATTCCCGTACTCTACTATATCACTCCAAAGATATGGGCATGGAAAAAATCCAGAATAAAAAAAATAAAATTATATGTTGACCATGCAGCTCTGATTTTCCCCTTTGAAGAGAAACTCTATTTAAAAGAGCATATTCCATGCACTTTTGTTGGGCATCCCCTGCTTGATTTTTACACTGACCAGATGGTTGAAAAAAAGGAAAAAAGAGAAAATTCAAGTCTGGTTGTTGGTCTTTTGCCAGGCTCCAGGGAGTCTGAAATATCAAATCTTCTTGAAACAATGCTTCAAGCTGCCATAATTATCGCTGAAAAACAGAATAATGTAAAATTTCTTGTTTCCCAGGCTTTATCGGTAAATCAAGAACATTTTAAGGCAGTTTTACACAGGTATAACCATGATAACCATGATAACCATGATAACCTTTTTACCATTGTAAAGGGTGATGTTGCCCGGATATTTAAAAAAGCTGATTTTCTTGTGGCAGCATCGGGCACAGTAACCCTTGAAGCTGCTATCTGCCGGATTCCCATGGTGATTGTTTATAAAATGTCCTTTGTGAGCTACTCTCTGGCAAAAATTTTTGTAAAGCTCAACCATGTTGGACTTGCAAATATCATTGCCGGAAAAGAGGTGATTCCCGAACTTATCCAGAACAGTGCAACACCTGAAAAAATTGCTGACAAGACCTTATCAATACTTAAAGATAAGAATCTTTCTTCCATGGCAGGCAGGCTTTCAATGATAAGAAATCTTCTTGGCGGAAAAGGAGCATCAAAGAGAACAGCAAAAATTGCCCATGATATGATTTGGAAAAAGCTGTGATAAACCTCTTGACATGGTGAACTTTTATTGTAATAAATAAATTGACTTTGCGGTGTCCCTGTGACTGCTTACTAATAATAATTATTTTAAAAAAACAAGCAAGGAGGAAGAGTCAATGAAAATGGTCAAATTATGTGTAATAGCTGTTATAGCAGCTATTTTTACTGTATCAACTGTTACAAT
>JAYEHB010000570.1:0-3755 GCA_034659375.1 Thermodesulfobacteriota bacterium | reverse complement strand
TAACAGGGATATCAGAAATATCAATTGTTCTCCCGGCTGGGAAAATGCCTGATGGAAAAAGTGTTGATACCTTTGCAGAAGAGCTTAAAGAAAAACTTGGTACAAAACAACAATACAGTGTTGAAACATGGAAGGAACTGCTTCCAATGCTTGAAGCTTATGTGGGTATATTTAACGGGTTTATGTATATCTGGTATGTTGTGGTTTTTATTGCCATGGGGTTTGGTATTGTAAACACAAGTTTTATGGCGATTTTTGAAAGAGTAAGGGAGTTTGGTCTTTTAAGGGCATTGGGTATGAAACCATGGCGGGTGATCTGTTCAGTTCTTACAGAATCGTTTTTTATACTGACAGCCGGAATAATTGCAGGAAATCTGCTTGGAATAATGTCTGTTTTTTTTATGAAAGATAATGGTCTTGATCTATCCGTATTTGGCAAAGGCACTGAGTTTGTTGGCATGTCCCACATAATTTATCCTGTGTTGACATTGAATGATGTAATAAGGGTAAATTTTGTAATACTTTTTTTAGGGATTATTGTCTCTCTTTATCCTGCAATAAAAGCTGCACAGATAACACCTGTTGAGGCGATGAGAGAGTCAACAACAAAATCGTTAGGAAAAATTAAAGATGAGTATAGTTACTGTAGAAAATATTAGAAAAAGTTATTCCCAGGGTAAAATACAGGTACATGCTTTAAGGGGAGTGTCTGTTTCCATTGAGCAGAGTGAATTCATGGCTTTGGCAGGACCTTCAGGCTCTGGAAAAACAACCATGCTTAACATTATTGGCGGGATAGACAGTCCTGATTCAGGCATAGTTGTTGTTGACGGCAATAACTATTCTAATATGAAACAGTCTGAACTTGCCGAGCTGCGCTTAAAAAAGATCGGGTTTGTTTTTCAGGCATATAATCTTATTCCTGTGCTTTCAGCTGAAGAAAATGTTGAGTATATTATGCTGCTTCAGGGTGTACCTGCCGGGGAAAGAAAGAAAAAGGCTCGTACAATTCTTGATGAAGTCGGGCTTAAAGGTAAATACAATAGAAGACCTTCAGAGCTTTCAGGAGGAGAGCAGCAGAGAGTTGCAATAGCAAGGGCTGTTGTCTCAAATCCTGCAATTGTGCTTGCAGATGAACCAACTGCAAATTTAGACTCAAAAACAGGTGAATCTCTCCTTGATATGATGAGAACAATGAATCAGGAAAAAAGAGTTACTTTTATATTTTCCACCCATGACAATATGGTGATGGATTATGCAAAACGCATTGTAAAGCTGAAAGACGGGCAAATTGAGAACGATATTATAAAAGAAAAGTAAACAGCTCAACTTTCTGACCTTAATTTTACCGGTTAAAGTCTCAAAACCATATGAGTGTAACCAAAACAACGCAGAACCTCAGCTCATGATTATCAAAACGTAGGGGCGAACGGCCGTTCGCCCGTACAGGCATCAATGGTTAGCTTTTTTAAAATTTGGTTTTATGCACCATTTTGGTTACACTCAAACCATATCGCAACGCAGCGTCCAGGCCTTGACATGCACAATCCAGAAAGTTGTGTCGAAAATGGGGTCAGGCCTGACCCCTCACAGGTATCGAGTATGAAGGCATTATTGGTTCAATTTATTTTGTGTGTGATCTGTTCTCTTGGTTTGCCGACTGTTTCTCTTGCTGCAGGTTCAGATGGAAGTGCTGCAGGTTCAGGTAAAAATATTGAAACAACATTTGGAGGGCAGGTAAAGCTCCTTTTCACAGGCACTGACTATGAAGACGGTGCAATACAGTCAGAATTTAAAGATGATGCGTGGTTTAATTCCGGTTTAAACTTAAGAATAAAGAGCAGAACTTTTTTTAATGATAATTTAAGTTTTGACTGTCATTATCTGTTTACATCTTCATTAGGCGATTCCATGGAAGCTTCCAGGTTTTTTGTGGATAAATATGCTGGTACACCTGATACTTTAATTGCACAGATTTTTAAAAAAAATAATAACGATGATAGAGGATTAATGGATCTATCGTCCAGGATAAAAGAAGAGGGCAATTATTTTCTTTATCACAGGATCGATAGATTGAATTTCAGTCTTTATGGTGATTCTGGAAGGATCACCATTGGAAGAGAGGCAGTAACATGGGGTAATGGATTTATTTTCAATCCCATGGATATTTTTAACCCTTTTTCACCATATGATACTGATAGGGATTACAAAAAGGGTGAGGATATGGTATTCTTTGAAACTTATTTTAAGGAAGGTGATGATTTTCAATTTTTCTGTGTGCCGGGGCGTGATTTAAAAGATGGTGATATAAAATTTTCAAAATCATCCTTTGGAGCAAAATATCATCTTTTTTTAAATGGGATGGAATTTGATTTCATGGCTGCAAGACATTATAAAGACACCCTTGCAGGGGCAGGCTGTGTCGGCACTCTCGGCAATGCAGTCTGGCGAAGCGATATTATATATACTTTTGCCGGTGGTGACATGGAAGAGGATTATTTAAGTTTTATTGTAAATATTGATTATTCATGGGTATGGTGTAAGAAAAATTTTTATGGATTTAGCGAATATCATTATTCCGGCATTGGCACAGATGATTATTCAGAAGCATTTAGTGATTATGATCTTTTCACAAGAATCAGCAGAGGGGAAATATACGGGTTGGGAAAAAATTACTTAAGCTCAGGCATAATAATAGAGTTAAACCCGCTTGTGAATTTTAATTTTACAGCCATTGCAAACCTTAACGATCCCTCATACATGCTCCAGCCGGAAATAATCTGGGACATGGCACAAAACATTGAAATAACAATTGGTTCAAGTTTTGCGCTTGGTGGAAAAGATGATGAATACGGTCAAATCCAGATACCCTTTTCCATAAAAGAAATGGATTATGGCAAAAATTTGTTTTTATGGATTACAATGTTTTTTTAGTTAATCATGTTGTCCATCTTGGTTTTGTTCGGTTACTTATATTTTTAAATTGTCAATATGGGAGAAAATGGTGAAGAGCGAATCTGATGTAAAAGGAAAAGTTGAAGAAAAGAGCATAAAAAGGAGTTTGTTCCAGCGGCTTTTTGTACGATTATTGACATGGCTGTCAAAAGGTAATGAAAAAGCAGCTAAAACTGGTGCTTTGTGCAGCACCTGACAGAAAAAATAATGAACAGCCTGCCAGTTTGGCAGGCTGAACATATGGATTTTATGAATCAGATGAATCAGAGAAATTCTTTAATTCTTCCCTGATTGCATTAAGTTCAGATTGAAGAGTATCTGCTCTCTGTTTGAGATCTGTTTCTCTGTTAATGGGTGGTGCAGCAACAGGCATGCTCCATTGTGCAAATCCTCTGCCCCCTCCAAATCCCTGGCCGGCTCTTCTTCCCATGCCTCGTCTCTGTCCAAATTCCATGGGACCGGCAGTTCCTGCACCTGTAAACCCAGTAGCACCTGTTGTTCCACCATTGGTGCAGATTCCCATTCTTCTTCCCGTCATTGGGCCCTGATTCATGGGTCCTCTTTGATTGAATCCCGGCATAATATTGCCTCCTTTTCTAAAATTTTTATTCAGTTTTAAGTGGTGTTGAAGTTGTCCATGATTTTTAAGGCACCTGCAACACCCTTTTGTGATCTGAAAAAAATGCAGTTTTTTTGTTAGACCAGATCTGTTTATACAGGCCCGATTATCTGTTACCTTTTCTGCAGCTTCCGTTTTTGCGGCCTTTGCCCTGACCTCTGCCCTGCCCCTGACCTTTGCC
>JAYEHB010000569.1:0-3763 GCA_034659375.1 Thermodesulfobacteriota bacterium | reverse complement strand
CATTAAGGGTTCACTCAAAAATATTGCGTAGTTTTTTTACGTCTTTTACCCATTTTTTGGTTTCTGCCCTTTAGGGTATTGTGGCCTTAAAGCAGATGGTCATTTTTCGGCCAGTTTCTGCCCTAGGGTATGCCGGTTTATATGAAACTCCGGGTAACTAAACCGTAGTTTTATGCTTTGTTGTGTGCAGAACGATATGTAAAGAGCTCTGCCCGTGGCAGTTATATAAAAAAATAGAATATAGGATACAGTCTTATGCATTTTAAACAAAAGGATGTTCTTGATATTGAATCTCTTTCTGCTGGGGAGATATCCATGATTCTGGATACTGCCCAGGGGATGAAAGAGATTTCAAAGAGACCTGTAAAAAAAGTTCCCACTCTCAGGGGAAAGACCATTGTGCTTTTTTTTCAGGAGCCCAGCACAAGAACAAAGGTTTCATTTGATATTGCAGCAAAACGTCTCAGTGCAGACAGTATCTCCATTTCCAAGAGTTCAAGCAGTATTGTAAAGGGCGAGACCCTTGTTGATACTGCAAAAAATCTTGAGGCAATGAATCCCGATATCATTGTATTGCGCCATTCATCCTCGGGAGCTTGCCATATGATTGCAAAGAGGGTAAATGCGTCGGTGATAAATGCAGGAGACGGTATCCATGCCCATCCCACCCAGGCTCTGCTTGATCTCATGACTGTAAGGGAAAAAAAGGGGGATATAAAGGGACTTAAAATTGCCATTGCAGGTGACATTTCCCACTCCAGGGTGGCAAGATCTGATATTGCAGCATTTACAAAGATGGGTGCCGATGTAATGGTTACAGCACCCGGCACCATGATTCCAAAGGATATTGAAACTCTTGGGTGCAAAGTCGCTGATAATATTGAAGCATGTGTTACAGATGCTGATGTGATTATCATGCTTCGTATTCAAAAGGAGAGGCAGGAGTCAATCCTCTTTCCAACAGAGAGGGAGTATGCTTCCCTTTTCGGGCTCAACCAGGCAAGGCTTGAAATGGCAAAAAAAGATGCTGTTGTGATGCATCCCGGACCCCTTAACAGAGGCGTTGAGATTGCAAATGATGTGGCTGATGGAAAAACTTCAGTGATATTGGACCAGGTGACAAACGGGGTGGCATTGCGCATGGCACTCTTTTATCTTGTGGCAGGAGGTACAAAGAAATGCTGATCAGGTTTAAAGGTGCAAGGATTGTTGATCCTGGAAATATTGATGCCAGAAAAGATCTTCTCATAAGAGACGGGTATATAGAAGCTCTTCTTGATCCTTCTGAAAAAAACGGGGATATGGAAACAGAGATTATTGATGTTTCCGGTATGATTCTTGTCCCGGGGCTCATTGATCTCCATGTTCATTTAAGGGAGCCTGGGGCTGAATATAAGGAGACAATAGAGACCGGTGTCAAGGCTGCTGCCAGGGGAGGGTTTACAGCTGTTTGTCCCATGCCCAACACAGATCCTGTCAATGATAATGCCCAGATTACTCAATTTATTATTTCCAGGGCAAAAGAGACTTCTCTTTGCAGAGTCTATCCGGTTGGAGCAATAAGTGCCGGGCTTAAAGGTGAAGCCCTTGCAGAGCACGGTGGTATGAAGCAGGCAGGTATTGTGGCAATTTCTGATGATGGACATCCCGTTGTAAATTCACTCCTTATGAGAAGAGCCATGGAATATGCAGGTTCTCTTGGATTGTTTGTTATTTCCCATTCAGAAGATATTAATCTTTCAAAGGATGGTTCCATGAATGAGGGGCTTGTTGCCACAAAACTTGGAATAAAAGGTATTCCAAATGCAGCGGAAAGTTCATTTATCATGCGGGAAATTGCCCTTGCTGAACTGACCGGCACCCATATACACATAGCCCATGTAAGCTGTGAAGGGTCCATTGAAGCCATTAGAAATGCAAAAAAAAAGGGTGTAAAAGTTACCTGTGAGACGGCACCCCACTATTTTACCTTAACAGATCAGGCAGTAAAAAATTACGATACTTTTGCAAAAATGAATCCTCCCTTAAGAACAGAAAAGGACAGACAGGCTGTCATAAGAGGGCTTGCAGATAATACAATTGATATTATTGCAACTGACCATGCACCACACTCTCCCCTTGAAAAAGATGTGGAGTTTGACATGGCAGCCTTTGGCATTGTTGGTCTTGAAACATCCCTTTCTCTTTCATTAAAGCTTGTCCGGGATAATCATATTACACTTGAAGCTCTTATTGAAAAAATGTCAAAAAATCCAGCAGCACTGCTTGGTATTGATAATGGCTTAAAACCTGGTAATCCAGCAGATATCACTGTAATCGATCCTGAATCTTCTTATACAATCGATCCTGATACCTTTTTGTCCAAGGGGAAAAACAGTCCGTTTGCAGGTTTTAAAGTAAAAGGAGAGAATTTTCTTACAATGGTACAGGGAAAAATAATCTTTCAGAGGAAAGATAGTGACTACTCGCAGGTTGTTTAATTTTATTAGTGTGAGTTCCCCAAAAAAGATAATTTACAAAGGAAAAGATGCGTGACCACTGATGATGCAAAAATTCTTGTTGTTGATGATGAATTAAGCATGCGTGAGTTTCTTGATTTAATGCTCACCAGGGAGGGGTATTCTGTTTTTTGCGCAAACAACGGCAAACAGGCACTTAATTTTATTAAAAACAAGGCTTTTGATCTGATTCTCTGTGACATACGTTTAGGGGATATTGCAGGTATTGATGTTTTAAGAGCTGCAAAAAAGCATAATTCCGATATAGCTGTCATAATGATATCTGCCTACTCCACAACTGAAATGGCGGTTCTTGCAATGAATGAAGGAGCATTTGATTTTGTTCCCAAACCCTTTGACAATAAAGAGCTGAGACAGGCAATAAAAAAAGCCCTTGCATTTAAAAGTTCTGACTTTGACCAGGAGGCTCTTTCAACTGAATTTAAAGAGAATCTCTATTTTGGAAAAATAATCGGTAACAGTCCCGGAATGGTTCGTATTTATGAGATGATCAACCAGGTGGCAGCAACAAAAACAAATGTTTTAATCTCAGGAGAGAGCGGAACGGGAAAAGAGCTTATTGCAAGAGCTCTGCATGATATGAGCGATCGAAAAGATAAGCCTTTTGTTGTTGTAAATTGTGGTGGTATTCCTGAGTCTCTTATTGAAAGTGAGTTTTTTGGTTATATAAAGGGAGCATTTACAGGTGCTGTTACTGATAAAAAAGGTCTTTTTGCGGCTGCCCATCAAGGCACAATTTTTCTTGATGAGATAGGTGAACTCTCGCCCATGCTCCAGGTAAAACTTTTACGGGTTGTTCAGGGGATGGTTGTCAAGCCTGTTGGCGATACAGAGGAGGTGGCAGTGGATGTAAGAATCATATCTGCCACCAATAAAAATCTTGATCAGGAAGTGATAAACGGTAACTTCAGGGAGGATCTTTTTTTCCGTCTCAATGTAATACCAATGAAAGTACCACCTTTAAGGGACAGAAAGGGTGATATTAAATCCCTTGCAAAGCATTTTGCTGAAAAATATTCAAAAGAGATGAAAAAAGATATTTCCAAATTTTCATCCTATGCCATTAATTTTTTAAACAGTTACTCTTTTCCAGGTAATGTGCGTGAACTTGAAAATCTTATTGAAAGAAGCGTTGCTCTCTCCTCCACAAATATAATTCTTCCTGAAAGCCTCACCATCTCCATGCACAAAAAACGAAGATGGATTGAAGGGATAAAAGGGCAGAGATTTGATCTTGATGATGT
>JAYEHB010000568.1:0-3791 GCA_034659375.1 Thermodesulfobacteriota bacterium | reverse complement strand
AGTATAACAAACCAATGAAGAAAACTCATTTGTTACTGAAAAATCAAGGTATTTGTTGTCTTTAATATTATTAAGTCTTTCTTTTCATACATTTTTGGTCATATTTGTATTAAAAATGGTACTATACAATCGATTGACTTATAGATTACAACAATATAGATGGAGGTATCAATGGATACTCAATTTGCTTCACCACAAAGAGCATCAAAGGAAGAATTATCTAAAGAGATAAAACATACAAAAGACCTGCCTCTTATTAAAGAGTTAACCTATATGGTAGCTGATGCTTTCATGATTTTAAATCAGCACCGCCAGATTATCTATTGCAACAATACTCTGCTGGAAATTCTTGGTATAAAAGATCCTTCTGAAATTTATGGGCTCAGGCCGGGTGAAGCCCTGCACTGCATCCATTCCGATGAAACAGAAGGGGGATGCGGCACTACAGAGTCATGCAAACAGTGCGGTGCAGTAAATGCAATTGTAAATTCACAGAAACAGGAAAATACACTGCAGGAAGAGGAGTGCCGCGTTGTTGCAAAAGATGGAACAACCTCCCTTGATTTCATTGTAAGAGCAAAAACTAAAACTCTTCTTTTATCAAATAAAGTCTTTACTCTTTTTATTGTCCGGGATAATGCAGCTGAAAAAAGAAAACAAGTGCTTGAAAGAACCTTTTTCCATGATATATTGAATACAGCGGGCGGCATTCAAGGTCTTGCTGATTTAATACAAGATCCTTCTGAAGATGAAAGAGAGAAATATATTGATCTTCTTCAATCGTCATCACACACTCTGGTGGAGGAGATAAATGCTCAAAAAGATATTCTGGCAGCTGAAAATGAAAATCTTGAAATAGAGATGTCACCTCTGGATTCTACTGATATCTTATCCTCGATAATCGCAGTATATCAGGGACATCAGGTAACAAAAGGTAAAACCCTTAAAATAGCAGAAGATTGTGCTTCAATTGATTTTGTAAGTGATCCAAGACTGTTGAGAAGAGTTGTCGGTAATATGACAAAAAACGCTCTGGAAGCTGAATCTCAGGGCCAGACCATAACTATTGGTGCAGAACCTGTGCAAAAAGGTATTAAATTCTGGGTGCAGAATCCTGCTGTAATGCCTGACGATATAAAAGTTCAGATTTTTCAGCGGTCATTTTCAACCAAAGGTTCTGGTAGAGGCATTGGAACATACAGCATTAAGCTTTTAGGTGAAAAATATCTTAAAGGCAATGTGACATTTACAAGTGACGAAAAAACCGGCACTATTTTTCAGATTGTTCTGCCAACAAATTAAGTGGAGAGTGATTTTTGATAAAATATTATTTTGGTATTTTTTATTGTTCGGATTAATCGCACATTTCAGGGATTCCGGGCTGTATTGCGAAACAGTGGCCAATACTAAAGATAAACAGCCTCTGAATCTATACGCTTCTTTAAAAACGTATTCATCTTATCACGATAATGGACAATATCAACTTTTGGGCATCCTTCATAAGTACCTTACACTTTCTGAAACCATTCCTTATTTAAAGGGGATTTCCCCAAAAAGTGTAAACTACTTTTATACTGATATGAAGGATGCCAACTTTTGTATGGGAATCTTCTTGTCTGACATCTCCTGACTTCTTCTTCCAAAATCACCCAAGCTTTCGGACAAGTAACAATTCTTTCTATTAGCAGAAAGATATCTTCCATTTCAAATCTTTTCGAGTATCTTGAGCTGAGTGGATTTTCCCGCCCTGAAAAGTTTACGCAATGCGAAGTTGTCACATGGGTTTGTGATTTTGGAATCAAGGTAATTTTTGACAAAATTGAAAAAAGCAGATATGAGGGTGAAGCGGAGTTTTTTTATGTTCTGGCTGGTGCCATTTGTAACCGTTGACATGAAAGCAAGAATGTCTTAGGATGTGATAGCCGAAAGATCTATGTCACCAAAATATTTTTGAAAACTGCCAAGGATGAACTTATAATTGTGCAACGTATTTTTTTTTCACGTTCATACGCTGGTAATTGAAAAAATGGGTGGTGCAATAGATGATCTTCATGGCGGACCTCCTTTGATTGTAATTTTTGAAATGGACCTGACGTGCATATCAAATCGACAAATTAAATTTGAGGATACCAAAATATTGGATAAAAGAAAACGAATGGAAAAAGATTTCTGGAAGTTGCAATCAGATTGAGATTTGAAAACCCCTCAAACTTAAGGCCACTTAATTCCAAATTTTTGGTTTTGTGGTAAGATAATATTCAAAATTGCAAGATGGACTGAAGCACACATTAACTTGCAGCAGGAAGAAACAAAACAATATGGACTAAATATGAGTAAACATGATAAATTATTAATAAAAATTTTAAGAGGTTCTGCGGATTCAAATATCCCGTTTGCGAGCTTATGCAGTCTGTTAATGGCATTCGGTTTTGATGAACGAATCCGAGGCGATCACCATAATTTTACAAAAAATGGCATTGATGAAATTCTAAATTTACAGCCTTTAGGATCAAAATCGAAAGCATATCAAGTGAAGCAAGTCAGAAAGATTATTTTGAAATATCAATTAAATTTGGGAGTAGACGATGAATAAATATGAGATAATCATTTATTGGAGTGAGAGTGATAAATTATTTCTTGCAGAAGTCCCAGAACTCCCTGGATGTATGGCGGATGGTCATAGTTATCAAGAAGCTGTTTCAAATGCAGAGATAATCATATCCGAATGGATTGAAACTGCGAAAGAGTTGGGGCGTGAGATCCCGAACCATAAAGGGAAATTAATGTATGCATAACCAGGCTAATTCAGCCGATGTAAAAAGCCAGGCTGCTGATTAGCGGTGTTTACAGATTTATCCAACTCAATGATAATTATCCAATACTTGAGCATTCTGAAGCTGAAAATATTTATGATACCAATACAATTCAAAACCTGATATTCTTAGAACCAGATAAATTTTAAACAGACTTTTAGGGATGGCCTTGGTGAAGCTTGTAAAATTTTGGCCAGTCAGATCAGTCCCGAGTTCCTCAGTTAAACACTTAAGGGGCAATTATGAATGATATGAAACTGAGAGAAATACACCTGAAAGGGTACAAATCAATTGCTGCGGAGCAAAGCATCCCACTTGGAGAATTGACAATCTTGCTTGGTGCCAATGGTTCAGGCAAGAGTAATCTGGTTTCTTTTTTTTCCATGCTAAATTATATGACCACTGGTGCTTTCCAACAATATGTAGGGAAGTACGGTGTCAACAGGCTGTTGTATTACGGTTCAAAAAAGACTGAATCCATTTCTTTTGAGCTTAGATTTCAATCTGAGGATATCAGCGATACTTATTCTGTAAAACTGTCCCATGGCCTTCCGGACAGATTTTTCATCAGTGGAGAAAAGGTTAGTTATCATAGAGCGGACGCGACGCAACCGCTTGAATATTTTGTACCGCCAGGAAATAATGAAACAGGCCTTGGAACCCATGATCATGAAACCAGCAGAATACTGTTCCGATTATTGTCCGAGATCCGTACCTATCAGTTTCATGACACGTCTGATACGGCAAAAATTAAAGATCGCGGGTATGTTGATGACGCTCGTTATTTGAAAAGCAACGCTGGGAACCTGGCCCCGTTTTTAAAAATGATAAAACAAACACCAGGATACCGGAAATACTATGACCGGATTATCCGTCACATCAGACGGGTTATGCCCCAGTTTGGTGATTTCGTTAATGTATTTGTGGATTCCCGATGTGTTCTGACAAGCAGGGATAAACGTGTTGCCAGGGAGTACC
>JAYEHB010000567.1:0-3801 GCA_034659375.1 Thermodesulfobacteriota bacterium | reverse complement strand
CCTGGACGCTGCGTGGGGTCAGGCTTTCGTTATTGTCATTATCTTGACTTTTTGGTTAATTATCTTCAAGGTTTGATAACGACACAAATAACAAAAGCCTGACCCCGATAGGGTTTTGAGACTTTAACCGGTAAAATTAAGGTCAGAAAGTTGAGTTATATTATATAATTTATAGTGGGTAAACAGCTTATGACAAGGGTTTTGGATCATATAGTTGAATGATTGGCTACAAAAAATCAATCTTGCCAACCACAAGATATGGAGTCCCATTTTAATAAGAAATTTGTCTCACCATACATCTATTTGATTATTTAATATCTAAAGCTTTGTTAACGGCATTTAAAAGCTCTTCTTTATTAATTGGTTTTTCAAATGTCGCGTGTGCACCGAATATTTTTGCCATATTGAGATAACCATCTGGAGAATTTTGCCCCCCTCCAGACATTGCAATGATTGGAACATCTGGATAACCTTTTCTTAATTCCAGGATTATCTCAATACCTTCTTTTTCGGGCATGATGAGGTCAGTGATTACAAGGTCAACGGGATTTCTTTCAAATAATTTCATTCCCTCTTTACCATCAGAAGCGACTATGATATCGAATCCTTCTCGTTCCAGTATCTTTTTTAACATTGATCTAATCTGAGGTTCATCATCAATAATTAGAATTTGTTTCATTGAAATTTATTCCCCTTCTTTATTATTTCCCTTCTTTATTTTTATCCAGCACTTCACGTATCTTGTGAGCAAGATCCTTCATAATAATCGGTTTCAATAAAAGCCCCTTAATTCCCAAAGATGCTGCCTTCTCTTCAGACATGGTTTCCGAAAACCCTGTACAAAGCAATACTGGAATATCAGGACATATTTTGCTCAATTCCACCGATAGTTTATCTCCTGGCATATTCGGCATTGCCATATCGGTGATTACCATGTCAAATTTATCTGGGGAGGCACTAAAAGCTTCAAGAGCTTCAAGGCTGCTGGTACGTGAAGTAACTTGATATCCTAAACGTTCCAGCATCTGTTTTTCCATTGTAAGGATCGCTTCTTCATCATCCACCAAAAGAATGTGTTCAATGCCGCCCTGGATAGGTGCTTCTACATTAGTTGCCTGATATTCTTTCACAGCCTCTGCTAATGGCAGATATACATGAAATTTTGTTCCTTTACCTGGTTCGCTATATACATTGATAGCTCCGTTCATGTTTTTTATAATACCGTAAACAACCGATAATCCCATTCCCGTACCCTTACCGATTTCTTTGGTGGTAAAAAACGGCTCAAAGATTTTCTCTGTTAATTGTTTATCCATGCCCAAGCCAGTGTCTGCTATTGTAAGGCAGGCATATGAACCAGACTTCATATCAGGTATTATTAACTCATGCTCTCCTAATTGAATTTCTTTAAGGGTTACCTTGAGTTCTCCGCCATTTTCCTCCATGGCATGATAGGCATTGGTACAAAGGTTCATTACAATCTGATGAATTTGTGTGGGATCGGCTTTCACAGCACCACAATCGGATTGTAGATTCTGATTGATGGAAATGGTGGTGGGGATTGTGGATCTAATAAGTTTCAGGGCTTCTTTAATAATCGGCTGCATCTTCATCAATTTCAGATCACTGGTTCCCTGGCGTGAAAAAGCAAGAATTTGATGAACAAGATCTCTGGCTCTCAATGACCCAGTATAAATCTCTTTGAGTCCTTCTTGAAATGGACTGTCATCAGGAATATCTTCTAACAGCATTTCTGTATGCCCTACAATGGGGAAAAGGATATTGTTTAAATCATGGGCAATCCCACCGGCAAGGATGCCGATGGATTCCATTTTCTGGGCTTGGTTGAGCTGGGTTTCAAGTTTATCTTTTTCAATTTCCGCCTGTTTGCGCTCGGTGATGTCCTCGCCGATGGACTGAAAGGCGACGATCTCGCCCCTGTCATCGAACAACGCACGGTCGGTCCAGCACTGCCAGCGGGTTTCGCCATCCGGCGTCAGAACTCTGTGCTCGTAGGTTTTCAGCGGTGATTCGACCGTCAAGGCGGAAATGCCGGCCATGACCGTTTCGTGGTCCTCCTCAGGGATAAGCGACAGGAAAGACGAGCCGACCAACGCTTCGGACGTCTTGTCGAAATACCTGCAGTAGGCGTTATTGACATAGGTGATTTCGCTGCCGGGCAGGAAACGGCAGATCAATACGGGCATGTCCTCCGCAATGGCCCGGTAACGCTCCTCACTCTCTGACAGAGCCGCGTCTAACTGTGCCTGATGCACCTGCTGGACTATTTGAGTCTGTCTCGATACGAACTGATGGATTATCCAGCCGGTTGTGCCACCGAAGAGAACGGGGACAAGGAAGCCTTGTAGCTGCAATGGGAAGCCCACGAGAAGCTTCTGGAGTGCAGAAAAGAAACAGAGCAGGAGGCTTCCGACCAGAATCGACAGAATGCTCCGAGCGACGTGCCATCCCCGTGTTTCCGGGGTCTGATTGGTTTGTGTCATGATACGCTTCTCCTTTCTTTTGCCTCGGCAATGGCCCTGGTGAGGTCAACATTGAAACCTGCGGTCTGGCCGTCCTTGTCGAGGAATGAATAGGGCGGATAGGTCAGTTCCGTTCCAATGATAATGGAGTACTCCTGGCTCTGGACGTCAGCCGCCGGTCCATTTAGCTCGGCATAAAATCTCACAACATAATCAAACGCACTACATAACTTGCATGATACTTGATTCTCACAAACCTCTATAATATTAATGGTATCTGCAAAAATTCACTTGATAATCTATTTCATAATTTTCCCTGGAAGTCCAGAGGATAAAAACTCAACCATCTTGCAATACAATCTCCTCCCCTTGTTAAAATTTGTATATCAGAAATCACGGTACTATAAATTGTGGTGCAAGGCAAATAATTTCCCCAAAAAATATTCTACTTCTTTCATCTTGGCCCCGCTTATCTTCCAAACTATCCATCATATCATTTATCAGATCAACAGCCTCATCATAAACAAGAAAAGTCATAAGAATCAGTACCATATTTCGCATGAAAACCTCATTTAAGACACAACAACCAGACGTCCACATTTGGGGCAGACCGCACGTAAATTAATAATTTTACCGGCAGCTATGGCTGTATCACAGTTAAGTTTTCTGCTACCTCGGGAAGCATATCCATAACAAGATCGATGAACTCATCCTCTTTGCCCTTGAATTCAGGAGGAGTTGCATGGGCACCCAACACGGTTCATGATATCCATGTAACTGTCACCACGAAGCCTCCAGGCAAATTCATCCGGCCGGTATCCACCAAAGACAAGATGGGTATGGGAATACACAAAGCCTGGCAGCACAGCCTTATTTTCTGCATGAACAACCTCAAACTCCCTGGTATCAAAATCCTTCAGCACTTCATCTGATTTGCCAACGGCCTTGATAATCCCTTTTTCAATGATAACAGCACCGTTTTTAATAATTCCCAGATCAGACATTTTGTTCCCCTGCTTTGCTTTAAAGCCGCTGCAGGTGACCACCTGGGATGCATTTTTTATGATTAAATTTCCTTTCATTGTATTTCTCCTCAGCCCCCACGTATTTTTTAATGCTGGTTTCTGACCTTCAGGTTATGTGAGCAGGCCAAAATTGGTGAAGATGGGGTGCTGGCCGAATATTTATCTTATTTTTTATAAGGATGGCGTAAAACCCCTATCCCTTCAGGGTAGGGGATGTAAGCCATATTCGGGGGTTTGGTTCTAAGATCAGCCATTGTCGATAGTACATCAGCATGTTCTATCATGTTGGAGTT
>JAYEHB010000566.1:1680-3809 GCA_034659375.1 Thermodesulfobacteriota bacterium | reverse complement strand
TTTCAAGCGATTGCTCATATCAAGGCTTATTAACAGATCATCAAGAACAAGCATTTTAAGACTGTCGTGTTCTAATTTATCGAGCAGTTTTTTTATTGCAACAAAATAGATGGAGATTGCAAGAGCGGAGAGACGAGCTTCATTAAGAAATGTATGATATTTCTCAACGATATGTTCTTTATAGTCTATTGTAATATTTACTACAGGTGTAGCTGTCCCGATGTTTTTATCTATTTTGGTTTTAAATTCGAATTTGTCAATCTGAATATCTGATTTAAAATACTTCTCTAAAAAGTTATTAATAGCATCTTGAAAATCATTTTTCAGGATACCTTCTAATAATTTAAAATATTCAGGTAAATCTTCAATCTCTGAAAGAACTCTCTTATTTTCACTATCTCCAATAGGATATTCGCCTAAAAGTTGCCGCAACATACCATAGAGATTGATTCTGTCGCCATTTATGGTAGTTGCATAATGAACGTTTAGTAGCTTTTTATAATCCAGCATAGGAGAAAAGATGGATAGCCCATTTAGAAAATTAAAATTATTAGGTATCTTTTCTAAATCCGATGTAATAATGAGTTCTGTATTATTATTAAACCCGAATTCTACTTCAACGTTCCCATCTTCTACAAAGATATTGAGGTTTTTGTCGAAATCAGTAAAACTGTTTTTAGTTAAAAGCTCCAGTGCTTTATAAACGGAGCTTTTACCACTGCCATTTTCGCCGTAAACAAGGATATTCTTGCCGTTTACAGGAAGGTCGAAATTGCCGTGAAAAAATTTATAGTTTTTAAATTTAATGGTGTTAATTCTTACAGCATTTCCATATAACGCTTTGGGTTCTTTAACTACTAAATCTTTTAATCTTTTATCACTCATTTTATTACTCCGTTAATTTGAGTCATGAATGCACTAATAATATCTTTATTCGTGCATTATTGGCTATTCTTTTTATTTCTTCTTTCCATTAATAATTTTCACAACTTTTATGTTCCTGCGATGGATAATACCATGGAAAACGGTTTTATCGTTTCTGCAAAATTTATATAATTTTTCAATGTATTCTATTTTAAACTCATCGGTATCATCTACTTTAAAAGGTTTTATAACCTCTGTAATTCTGTCTGTAATATAGCAGTGTGCTTTTTTCATATCTTTTTCAAAATAGAGGTCGTAAACCATCCCGTCTATTACGGATTCAAAAGTGTTGGCTTCTGTTTCCATGTTATTTTCTTTGGCAAAAAGGATGCAGTCAACAAGGATCTCGAAGGGGAGTTGTTGAGGGGTGTCGGCTTTTGGGATTGGGAGGTTATTCAGGAATACTTTTTTATATCTAAATGTACCTCCTCTTAAATCTCCGCCTGCATAAAAAGATTTAAATGCATATGTGATTAGATTTGAGTTTAGTAGAGCAGTAAGATATTTAAGGCTTTCACCAGTCATTGAGAAAACAGTAGCCTCGGGGTATATTTTATTCTTGTCATAATAAAATGCTGAATCATATACAATTTCTGAATAAACAATCTTCTCTTTCTCGAATTCTTCGAGATAAGCACAATTTCTAAGATTATACGGTGTCTTTCCTTTATCATACCGTTTTGATAATTTTGGTTCAAAACTATCAAGATGTTCTTTTATTGCAGGATAATCTTCAATGTCAATTGCAGAAACATCTTTATAACCATTATGAAAATTTATCAGCCACTTATCCGAAAACTCAGCCTTATACCTCTTAATATCCCGCCCCCGTAAAATCGGTTTGATAATCTTTGCACTCTTGGGATCGGCTTTTATAAGCTCTTCTTTTTTTGCACCGTCTATTATAAATGCTTCGTTAAATCCTGTTAAAACACCACGATAAATTGAAACATCCCAATCTTTTAGCGGTGTGCCAATTTCTTCTATGCGTTTCTTTATGTTTGCCTGAGAACCAGGAATAATAACAAATGAATCTTCATTAAAAAGACTTTCACAAGAAGAATTCTCCTCAAGCATGGTTTCTAATTTTTTATCAGCTTTATACTCCTTGCTTAAATCCCATGATTGTACTTGTTCTTTATTTTTTCCTTTATTAAATATCAAAATATTTGTATAGGTTGTTGCATTCTCAAATATTGGGGAGT
>JAYEHB010000566.1:0-1670 GCA_034659375.1 Thermodesulfobacteriota bacterium | reverse complement strand
CAATGATTTGAATAATATTAACACAATCTATGAAATATTTCCTGGTTGCTTTCCCATAATTCGCTCTCATCCACTTATTAGAAGTGATAAATGTTAAGATTCCACCATCACGCAAAACCATATTTCCTTTTTCGTAAAACAGAGAGTAGATATCTCCGGTTTTAACAAATGTTTTAAAATTCTGAGCCTGCCAATCTTTTTGACATTGTTGCCCTGAAAACTTCTGTATCTGCACATAAGGCGGATTCCCAATCACAATATCAAAGCCATCTTTAATATCAAACATCCACTCAGGATCAAAAAAGGGTGATACCCCATTCTGATCGTAGGGGTCCCAGCCTGCCAGTTGTTCGGCAGACTCAACCGGTAAATTGCCTTTTTTCAGAATATCTGCGATCTCATTTCTAAGCTCTTCATCTTTTTTGCGGTATTTCACCTTGGTTGCTTTTGTTTTAGCACCAAAGAGTTTATGGCGGATGGCTTTTAATTCTGCTTCTTTTTCCTGCACCTCTTTGGTGTAAAACAGTTCGCCGTCGGGTTTATCAATCCCAATAAGCGTATTCGCCGTAACAAATTTGGTTTCAAGGTTTGGGAGCGGTCTTATCCCGAAATTTTCCTTTTCCTTGTTCACTTTCTGCTCAACAACAAGGGATATGAAGAATCTCAGCTTTGAAATCTGGGCGGCAATGGGCTGAATATCCACACCATAGATACAGTTTTCTATTAAAAAAAGTTTACGGGCATAATCGGGATTATTGATGGTTTCATCAAAAGCCTCATTAATCTCAAGCAGCCGTTGCTCCCGTTCTTCCTTATTCTTAATCACAAAAATATCTTCGGTCTCTCTTTGTGCTTTCTCCAATTGCAAATCCTGCCAATACTCATTATCCGGATCAACTTTTTGCAGGATATGCACCATTTTTTGTAAAATGCCCATGGGGAAAGCGCCTGAGCCACAAGCAGGGTCAAGGATTTTGCAGTTATCAAGGGAGTGGATAATTTCCTTGGTGTTATGTTCAAAGGGATTAACCGATTCAAAAGAGAGCAGTTGGTGCAATTTTTCATCCAATTCTTTTTCTTCCATATCCCAATTTGAAACAGAGTTTTTAAGATGGGCAATCAGGCTTTCATCAACCATATAATTGACGATTTCCCTTGGGGTGTAGAATGACCCTGTCTGTTTTCTGGCGGTTGTTTTTGTTTCAGGGTTGTAACTTGCCAGCAGGTTTTCAAAAACCTTGCCCAGAAGTTCTGGATCAAGGGCAACATCCTCTTCAATGGGGGTGTTTTCTGCAATGGTGAACTTATAGGATTTTAAAATATTTATTAAGCCTTTTACCGCAGCCTCTTTTGTGCCTTTGTTTTTTGTTCCATAATCAGCACTTAAATCGGTTTTTTCTTCATGGCCAAAAAAAAGATAATCAGGGACAATCAGGTCATTAATCTTTCCATCTGTTTTGCTCATATTATCAGAAAAACCGTCTATATAAATTTTTTTGTCTTTATCATCAAGACATTCAAAGAGGCCGCCGTTTAAAAAGGGAACCACTTTGTTGACCATTTCAAGGAATGCATCCGGGTCTTTAAAATATTTTTTATACCGCATCAGGTAATCAATACCACGATGTTTTCCGTAACTTTCATCACCCCTGAAACCCCGCTCTCTGGTA